>CANHUG010000207.1 GCA_947462995.1 Verrucomicrobiales bacterium
CAGGCGGTGGCGGCTGCGGTGGTGTGCAAGGCGGATGTGGTGGAGTATGCGGTAAGGATTGTGAGGGCGACGCGGGCGTGGCAGGGGTTGAGTCTGGGTGCGGGGACGCGGGGGGCGATCAGTCTGGTGCGGGTGGCGCGGGCGTTTGCCTTGCTGGATGGGCGGGATTATGCGGTGCCTGACGATGTGAAGCGGGCAGCGATTCCGGTATTGAGGCATCGGGTGGCGCTGTCGCCGGAGCTGCAGATCAGCGGACAGGATGTGGATGGGGTGCTGGCGGCGCTGCTGCGGGCGATTCCTGCGCCGCGTTAGGATTGAACGAAAACTGAAGCATGGTACCCGGGCCCCGATTGCTGGTGATGGTGGCAGTTCTGCTGATGGCGGGGCTGGCGGCTTCGTTTGCGAAAGGGATGGAGAAGTGGTGGCTGGCGAGTTGTGTGGTGGTGGGACTGGTGGCGGTGGTGGATGCGGTATTGCTAGTGTTGGGGAAGAGGGTGACGGCGGAGCGCGGGGAGGTCGGGCGGATGGCGCTGGGGGTGGAGCATGAGGTTCCGGTGACCTTGAGGAACGGGGGGAGACGAGGCGTGCGGGTGCGGGTGATTGATGGATTGCCGGTGGGATTGCCGAGTGGGGATTGGCCGTGGAGCGGGGAAGTTTCGGGGCGCGGGCATGTGACGGTGGCGGCGCGGGTGCGGCCGGTGGAGCGCGGGAGAGTGGTGGTGGGGCGGACGAGGATTGAGGAGGAATCGGTGATGGGGTTGTGGCGGA
The DNA here is from genome assembly GCA_947462995.1 of Verrucomicrobiales bacterium. Classification (GTDB taxonomy): domain Bacteria; phylum Verrucomicrobiota; class Verrucomicrobiia; order Verrucomicrobiales; family V1-33; genus V1-33. The sequence continues at coordinate 769 of CANHUG010000207.1, forward strand.
GGCGTTATGAGGGTGGTGAGGAAGTGGAGGTGAAAGTGTTTCCGAATTACGAGCCGGTGCTGCGGTTTGCGCTGCTGGCGATGCAGCATCGGGAGTCGCAGATGGGAATTGTGAGGCGGAACCGGCCTGGGCAGAGCCGGGAGTTCCGGCAATTGAGGGATTATGCGGAGGGGGATGCGATGAATGCGGTGGATTGGAAGGCGACGGCGCGGCGCGGGGTGATGACGAGCCGGGAGTATGAAGAGCAGCGGAATCAGACCGTGATCATGATGGCGGATTGCGGGCGGCGGCTGCGATCGCTGGACGGGGAGTTGTCGCAGTTTGATCACACGCTGAATGCGATGCTGCTGTTGAGCAGTATTGCGTTGCGGCAGGGTGACCGGGTGGGCGTGATGACGTTCGGGGGTGATGACCGGTGGTTGCCGCCGGTGAGCGGGTTGCATGGGATGCCGGTGATTCTGGATCATCTGAGCGAGTGCCGGAGCACGGGAGCGCCGGGGGATTTCAGTGAGGCGGTGGAGCGGTTGATGCAGCGGCAGCTGAGGCGGTCGCTGGCGGTATTCTGCACGAATCTGAGGAGTGAGGATCTGGAGGGAGTGCTGAGGCCGTTGCGGCTGCTGCGGCAGCGGCATCTGGTGGTGGTGGCGAGCCTGACGGAGTCGGAGGTGCTGGAGCAGGCGGGTCGGGCGGTGGAGACCTTCGGGGATGCGCTGACGTGTGCGGCGACGGTGCAGTATCTGGAGGAGCGGCGACTGGTGACGGCGGCGCTGCACCGGGAAGGGATCCTGACGATTGATGCGCCGGCGGCGGAGTTGCCGGTGGCGCTGGGGAATCTTTATCTGGACATCAAGAAGGCGGGGACGCTTTGAGGGGAGTTGTCAGGGTTGAGAAATGTCAGGGAAGGCGGCCGGGGCGGAGGTCGAGACCGGCGCGGAGGTAGGCATCGTAGAAGCGGTTTTCGAATGAGCTGTCGATTCCGAGGAAGTCGCGTTGCCAGCGGAGGATGAGGGTGGCGAGGGCGGAGCCGTTGCGCGGGTGGATGGTGGCGTCGCGGAGGGACGTGCGGAGGAGACGGGCGGTGGCGTCGTCTGGGGTGTCCCTTGGTTTCTGGCCTGGGGGGATCCATGAGAGGAGCGGGCTGAAGCCGCCGTCGTCGACGAGGGCGAGGTCGCCGCCTTTGGGGAGGTCGGGGATGGCGGCGTAGATGGGAGCGGGAGGCGGGCCGCCGTGAGGGGAGGCGGAGGAGCCTTGTTTTTTGAGTAGCGGGGGGAGACGGTTCCAGTGGCCGGAGAGGGCGATGTAGACTGAGGAGAGGTGGCCGTTGAGCCGGACGAAGCGATTGCGGTGGAATTCGGCTTCGTCGCGGAGACGGCGGGTGGCGGAGAGGAAGCGGAGGAATTTGGAGCGGTCGCGTTCGATTTCGAGGAAGTAGGCGGTGACGAGGAGGGAGGAACGGTAGCGGAAGACGGTGCGGAGACCGTCGTTAGGGGCGTTGGCGGAGCCGCCGACGGGCCACCATGGCGTTCCGAGGATGGAGTCGAGGGTGGCGTGGGAGAGCGGGTGGATGGGGAGGTTGGGGCCGGCTTCGGTGCGGAGGTCGATGGTGCGGCGGAGCCGTTCTGGGCCCATGGGGAGCTGGAAGTGGCCGCGGCGGAAGTCGAGCGAGCCGACGTATTCGGCGGTGCCTTCGGCGACCCAGAGCGGGAGGAACGTTAGGAATTCCTGCATGCACTGGTGAGTGCCTTCGTGGTGGAGCGTGCTTTCGATTTTGCCGCCGAGGGCGAGACTGCTGAAGGGGACGAGGAATTCGCGATGGGACATCATGAAGACGCCTGCGGAGCCTTTGGGGCCGCCGGCGGCGTGGTAGGCGTTCATGGAGTCGAAGATGCGGACCCTGTGGCGGCCGGAGACGGGGACGGGCCATGGGTGGCTCCAGTCGAGGACGGACATGAGTTTCCATGTGGCTTCGAAGGACATGCCGACGGCCTGGAGGTTCGCGCCTGCCAAATCGCGGGACGACCAGAAGTCGTAGTGCGGGGTGGAGTAGGCGTGCATGTCGCGGTAGGCTCCGCGGTCGTCTTTTTCGCGGGCGACGCGTTGATTGCCGGCGGCTTCAGCTAGAGAGACTCCGACGGAGCGCGGGGGGAGTGGAGGGGTGAAGTCGTGGGATTCGAGCCAGCGGCGGACCATGATGGATTCGCGGAGGCCGAGACGGTTGAGTGGGATGGTGAAGCGATTAGAGGAGTTAGGGCGCTGGAAGACGGCCTCGCGGGGATTGGCGGAGACGAGCGTGGCGCGGAACGATTGGAGGCCTGAGGCGTCGCGCCAGTCGGAGTCGGTGCTGGGGGCGGCGGGAATGGGAGGCGGAGCGGGAGCGAGCCATGAGGAAGGGCCGGAGGCGGCGGGTTCCCATGGGGAGGGCGGGGAGGTGTCGGAGGTGCGGCGCTGGCGGATGGGTTCCGGGGTGCCGGGAAGGGGCAGGAGGATTTCGAGGTCTGAGGGACCTGCGGGAGAGACGAGACGGACGATGGTGCCGGGAGGCGTGCCTTCTTCCGGCGTGGCGGTGGAGCGGGTGAACTGGCGGGTGCGGAGGAGCGCGTCCTGTTCGGTCCATGTGATGCCATCGTTGGAGGACCAGATGGTGGGAGGGACTGGATTTGGGGGAGGGGCGGCGATTTGAGAGGGGAGTGCGGCCGTGAGGGAGGCGAGGGCGGGTTCGGAGAAATCGCCTGAGATGAATTGCTGGAAGGCTGGAGGGTCGGCGCGGGAGGGGCCGATGAGGCAGGCGAGGAGGAAGACCTTGAGCAGCGACGGAGGAGGCATGAGCGACGGCAGCGTGTCGAAGGTGCCAGAGGTCGCGGTGGGGAGCAAAGGAAAAGGGAGGTGAGAAGTGAGAAGTGAGAAGTGAGATGGGGCTGGTTCGAAGGGCGAGAATGGAGAGGGAGATCCAGGCGAAGGGGCGAAGGGGTGAAGGGCTGGAGGGGAGGAGGGGAGGTGGGGCGGTGGAGGGGTTTGGACCACGGATTTAGCGGATGGGCACGGATGGTTTCTGAGGTGGGAGACGATGGGGCTTGCTGGGCCAATTGGAGGAATGGGATTGTGGGCGACAGCGAGAGGCTGAGATTGAAGCGAGCGGGTGAGGAGCCGCTGGATCTGCTGCGGATTGCAGACCCCGCTGCGCTTGGTTTTCCCGGGGATTGGATCCGGGGCTATTCCCTTGCCGAGGCAGTGTTACTGCGGATGACTCTCACATAGATGAAAAAATTGATAGCGGCCCGGGGCGCTTTTATGACATTTATCACAATGAAGGCATGACGGGGCTTGAGTTTCGCGAGCGCCGATTCGCTCCATGATGTTGTGAGGGTGTCAGGTGCAGAGATGCAACTGTGAGGGTGGCCGCCCCAGGAATACCCGTTGGCCGTGGACGAGATGGGGGACGCAACCCCCTTGGGGTTGGTGATTTGTTGGGGTGGTTGACCCAGGGTAGGCCTGCGTGGCGCAGGCCAACCCTGGGCTTTGGGACGCAATCCCTTTGGGATTGGGGGGAGGCTGGCTAGGGTCGAGGAAACGCCGGGACAGTCTTGTTAAGGAGGTAGCTTGTGGGGACGGTATCGGGGACGCAATCCCGTTGGGATTGGGGGGCGGGGCGATGGGGGATGTCGTTGGAAGTTAGGTGGCGGGTGACGAGGTGGGAATAGGTGGTTGGTGGGGGCGGCAATCCGGCGGTGTCGCTCGTGCCGAGCTCAACCGCCGGCTACAGGCCGGCACCCCTTCCGGGGTGCGATATTGTGGGGGGTGGACCCAGGGTAGGCCTGCGTGGTGCAGGCCAACCCTGGGCTTTGGGACGCAATCCCTTTGGGATTGAGGGGCCGAGGCTGGCTGAGGGTGCCAGGGGTCGCGGTGGGGAGCAATGGAAACGGGAGGGGGTGGGCAGCAGAACGCCGTTCCCTGGGTGAGCGGGGAACGGCGTGAGGGGTTGGTCAGGCTGTTGGGGAGCTGACCGTGGGGTGGAGGCGGCGGAGCGCCTCCTTGTTAGTCACTTCTTTTCTGCGTCGGCCGGGGCGGCTGGAGCGGCAGGAGCAGCGGGGGCGTCGGCTTTAGGGCCGCCGGGTTTTTTGTCACCGCCTTTGCGAGGGCCGCGGGTTTTGAATTCTTCGACGGTGAGTTTGCCGTCGGAGTCTTTGTCGAGCTTCTTGTAGAGTTCTTCGGCTTTGGCTGGGTCTTTTTTGCCCATTGGGCCGGCCTTGAATTCGTCGAGGGAGACGGTGCTGTCGGCGTTGGTGTCGAGCTTCTTGAATTGGGCTTCCGGGTCGGGGCGTTTGCCGCCTTGTTTGCCGGGTTTTGCTGGTTTGGCGGCGTCCTGGGCGAAGGCGAGGACAGGGGTGAGGAGGAGGGAGAGAACGAGTGTTTTCATGGGTGTTGCTTCTGTGTTATTAAGGGGAGGTGAGGCAGGCCGAGGCCTTTCGGCCCTCCATGGTACATGGCGACGGTGGGCGGCGTGGAGTTACACGTGAATGCGGAGCCTGATGATTTTCCTGAGTGAGGAGGGATCAGGATTCGGGGGAATCGCGGAGCGTGCCGGAGGTGACGCCGAGTTGGGAGAGGGCTTTGAGGTCGCGCCAGAGGGATGAGCCGTCGGCGAGGCCAGAGAGCAGGTGGGAGTAGGCGTTGAGGATGCGGAGCGTGTCGTCGGAGGATTCGTCGAGGAGGTCGATGCGGAAGTTGGCGAGGCCTGCGGCGCGGAGTTCGGAGAAGTGGCGGGCGCCGGTTTGGGCGACGGCATTGAAGAGCGTGTTGCGGCAACCAGCGTCGGCTTTGAGCGGGTGTTCCATGCCGACGCGGTCGCGGAGGGAGACCTTATGGTGATCGCAGGGACGGCCGCAGTCGAGGAAGGTGGAGCCTGAGGACATGAAGGCGGCGAAGACACAGTGCTCCATATGGAACATGGGCATGTGCTGGTGGAGGATGAGCTCGAACCATGAGGGAGGAGCGGCGAGGAGGAGATCGGTGACCTGAGGGGCGCTGAGGTCGCAGGAGATGGTGAGTCGGTTGAGGCCGAGCTGGTGGTACCAGTGGGCGGTGAGGGGGTTGGCGACGTTGAGGGAGAAGTCGCCGACGGTTTCGAAGCCAGCGGAGGAGAAGTGGTCGACTGCGCCTGGGTTGCGGGCGAGGATGCCGTGAGGGTTGGCGCGTTCGATGAGTTTGAAGAAGCCTTGTTCGCCGGCCTTCTGGATTCGCGGGGTGGCGAGGAAGAGCCGGAGATTTGATTCGGAGCGGGCCCATGCGACGGCGTCGGCGTAGCCGCGGATGTCTTCGAGGTCGAGGTAGGCGGTGGAGATGCCGGCGTTGGCGGCGGCGACGAGCTGGGTGCGGTTGCGGCAGAGGACGCGGAGTTCCGGGGGCGTGGCGGGGTCGGCGGTGCGGGCGGTGGCGATGGGGAGGAGGAGATCTGGGAGGGAAGGCCGGGGAGAGGCGGGGGCGGCGGCGGGTGACTTGGAGTCGGTTAGGGCAGCGGATTCGAGAGAGGCGACGAGGGCGCGGCGGAGACGATTGAGTTCGCTGACGGGGAGCATGACGTCGTCCGGGAGGTGGGAGACGAGGTCGGCGAGGTGCCAGCGAGTGCCGCCGAGACGGCTGAATTGTTCAGTGAGGGTGGCTGGGGAGAGCGGTCGTTTTTCTGCGGACTGGAGCGGGATGGCGGAGGTGGCGCTGATGGTGGAATTGGCGACGGAGACGACGAGTGGTTCGCCGGATTGGCCGGAGACGACGAGGGAGAGCGGGATGGTGCGCTGGGGTTTGATGTCGCCCTGCCATGATGAGCGGAGACGGCGTTCCATGGCTGGGTCGCTGGTTTTCCAGACCCGGGAGCCGGGAGGGATGAGGGAGAAGTTGATTTTGCCGCGCTGGAAGGAGAGACGCCGGTGTTCGACGGAGAAGACGAAGCCGCCTTGTTCGCGGTTGGTGTCGCCGCCGGTGTCGAAGACGACCCCGTCGCCGGGTTTGAGGGCGGCTCCGACGCGGTCGAGTTCGACCCAATCCGAGCCTGAGGCGGAGACGTGGCCGACGATGGGGCC
>CANHUG010000208.1 GCA_947462995.1 Verrucomicrobiales bacterium
CCGCCTGCGCCGACGAAGCCTTCCACCTCCGCGACTCCATCGTCTCCCACCGCCGCTTCCAGGCCGAACACAAAGCCGGTGGCTTCTTCGACCTCCAGGCCAACTCCACCGCCGATACCGTCGCCGCACTCAACCCTGCCACCCTCAAATTCGCGTGGCCCCGCAAACTCGCCACCGGCGCCGGCCTCCTCGCTCTCGCCGCCGGCCTCACCGCCTTCAAATCGACTGACCAATCCATCCTCGACCGCCTCGCCCGCGAAGAAATGACCGGCGACCGCATGGACGAGGTCAAAAAGGAATTCGAAGAACTCATCAAGGAACTCGAAAAATCCGCCGACGAAGAGGAACTCAAGGAACTCAACGCCAACGATCTCAAAAAGTACGTCGAGGAACTCAAGTCCACCAAGGACATCGCCGAAGCCATGAAGCAGCTCGCCGAACTCGAGCGCAAAATGGACAAAGCCGCCAAGGCCCTCGAACAGAAAAAAGAGGCCCAGCTCATGAAGAAGGCCGGCGAGGAACTCGAAAAAGAAGAAGACCCGCAAGCCCGCGAACTCGCCAAAAAACTCAAGAACGAACAGTTCAAAGAGGCCGCCAAAGACCTCGCCAAAATGCTCCCTCAGGAAGAGGAAGGCAAAAAAACCTCCGAGAAACGCAAGGAAGCCGCCAAACTGAAGGCCGCCGCCAAACGCATGGCCTCCGCCGCCCGCGCCCAGAAAAACAATCAGGCCAAAAACAGCCAGAACGGCCGCGAAAACGAACAGAACGGTCAGCAGGCCCAGGTCTCCCAGGCGCCGCAGGAACAGGAACTCAGCGAGGAACTCGAACAGCTCGAAATGGAAGCCGACGAGTACGACCAGCAAATGGAAGAAGCCGAAGCCGCCGAAAAAGCCGGTAAACTCGATCCCTCCAAACTCGACAAACTCAAAGCCTCCAAAAACAAGCTCGGCGAACGTCTCAACAAGCTCGGCCAGAAACTCGGCAAAATGGGCATGAAACGCGACGCCAAAATGAAGCTCCTCGGCATGTGCAAAAAAGCCGGTCAGTGCCAGGGCTTCATGCAGGGGCTCGCCATGTCCCCCTTCGCCGCCCCCGGCGGCAAGGAAGCCGGCGTCGGTTCCATCGAATCCCGCCGCGAAGGCTCCGAAGAACTCACCGACAACGGCAACACTTCCCAGCTCAAGGGCCAGAAGGGCTCCGGCCCTAGCCTCACCAAGGTCGAAGCCGCAGACGACGGCACCGGCGTCAGCAGCCGCCGCGGCGAAGCCAAGGAACGCACGTTCAAAAAACAGTTCGAATCCTTCGTCCAGCGCGAGGACGTCCCCGAAGATGTCAAAGACGGGGTCAAAAACTACTTCAACGCCCTCCACGCCGCCGAACCAGCCGCCGAGAAAAAATAACAGCCCGCGGCCCGCTCCCCTCCTCCGGCACGCCATGAAAGCCGTCCCCCTCGCCGCGCTCGCCGCCACCGCAGCCATCGTCCTCAGTCTCCACGCTCAGGACTCCGCAGACCCGGCTGCCCCACCAGCCCCTCAAGCCCCACCGGCCGCCAAACCCTACCTCGTCATCGACGCCCAACCTTCCTCTCCGGCCAACGCCGGAAACGGTTCGTCAGATCGTCTCGCCCGCCTCGAAGCACAACTCAACCAAGCCGCCGCCACCGGCTACCGTCTCGCCGCAGCCCATCAGGACTGGATCATCATGGAACACAGCTCCTTAGCTCAAGGTCCAGTCTCCAGCGCCCGACGCCGCGTCGTCCTCCCAGTCAACAACTGATCCCCTCACAACCCTTCGCACTCTCGTACCCTTCTCTCCTTTTTCCCAACCATGTCCCCAGAACAATCCGCTCAGCACTTCCAGGAAACCTTCGAGAAAATCCGCTCGGAAATCAGCAAATTCATCGTCGGTCAGCAGGACATCGTCGAAAATGTCCTCATCTCCATCATCTGCGGCGGCCACGTCCTCCTCGAAGGTGTCCCCGGTCTCGGCAAGACCGCCCTCGTCAACACCATCGCCAAGGCCCTCCACCTCAAATTCCAACGGATCCAGTTCACCCCGGACCTCCTCCCCGCCGACGTCGTCGGTACCCAGATCCTCGTCGATAAAGGCGGCCAGAAGGTCTTCGAATTCCAACAAGGCCCAGTCTTCTGCAACGTCCTCCTCGCTGACGAAATCAACCGCGCCACCCCCAAAACCCAGGCCGCCCTGCTCGAAACCATGCAGGAAAAAACGGTCACCGTGGCCAGCAAAACCCACAAGCTCCCGCTCCCCTTCTTCGTTCTCGCCACCCAAAACCCCATCGAAAACGAAGGCACCTACCCGCTCCCGGAAGCCCAGCTCGACCGCTTCTTCTTCAAGCTCTTCGTCCAAGTCCCCACCCACGACGACTTCGTCGAAATCCTCAACCGCACCACCGGCAACAAACCCCCGGAAATCAACCCCGTCGCCACCGGCGAGGACATCATCCAGATGGGAGCCACTCTCCGCGAGGTCCCCATCGCCGCCGAAGTCCAGGACTACCTCGTCCGCGTCGTCCGCAATACCCATCCCACGGAACCTTCCGCTCCAGACTCCGTAAAGACCTACATCCGCCACGGCTCCAGCCCACGCGGTGCCCAGACCATCCTCACCGCCGCCCGCGCCCGCGCCCTCCTCAAAGGCCGCTTCCACGTCTCCAAGGAAGACATCAACGCCGTCGCCGTCTCCGCTCTCCGCCACCGCATGATCCTCTCCTTCGAAGGCGAAGCCGAAGGCATGCGCACCGAAGCCATCGTCAACGACGTCATCGAAAAACTCTCCTTCGCCGGTTACGCCGTCGCCTGACGTCCTCCCCACCGGGCCCACACTCCCTCTCGCCCGCAAGGTCGCCTCCTCTGCCTCCCGTGACCTCCCATGCTCACTGACCCAACCTTCATCCGCAAACTCGACGGGCTCTACCTCCTCGCCCGAAAAGTCCTCGGCGGCTCCATGCAGGCGGACCGCAAATCCTCAAAAAAAGGCTCCGGCATCACCTTCGCCGATTACGCAGAATACCACCCCGGCGACGACTTCCGCTCCATCGACTGGCGCGTCTACGGCCGCTTCGAACAGCTCGTCGTCAAGCTCTTCGAAATCGACGAGGACGCCACCGTCTACATCCTGCTCGACGAAAGCCCGAGCATGCAGTCCAAATTCACCCTCGCCAAACAACTCGCTGCAGGCATCGGCTACATCGCCCTCCACATGCTCGACCAGCTCTGCGTCTACGGGCTCGCCGACAAACTCCAGCCAGTCCTCGAACGCACCCGCGGCCGCGGCAAGGTCCTCCCCTTCCTCCGCGGCCTCGAAGACGCCCCAACCTTCGGCTCAGACACTAACTTCACCGCCTGCGCCCGCGAATTCCAGGCCCGCCACCGCCGCAAGGGCATCATCGTCGTCATCTCCGACTTCCTCTTCCCCTCCGGCTTCGATGACGGCCTCAAATTCCTCCAGTGGAACAAACACGAGGTCTTCTGTCTCCAGGTCCAGGACGACAACGACACCAAATGCGACTGGAAAGGCGATGTCGACCTGACCTGCGTCGAAACCGGTCAGCACCAGCGTCTCACCATCACCCCCCGCGAAGCCCGTCTCTACGAACAGGCCGTCGCCGACTGGAACGATTCCCTCCGCAAATGCTGCGCCAAACGCGGCATCGGGCTCGCCTCCACCACCCCCGCTGTCCCCTTCGAAACCGTCATCACTGACATCCTCAGAAGAGGAGGCCTCGTCGCATGAAGTTCCTCGCACCACTCTTCTTCTGGTCGTTCCTGAGCTTCCTCCCGCTCGTCGCCATCTACTTCCTCAAGGTCCGGCCGCGCCGCCGCACCGCCACCGCCTACTTCCTCTGGAACAGGGTCTTCACGGAAAAAAAAGCCACCTCTCTCTTCCAGCGGCTCCGCGATCTCCTCTCGCTCCTCCTCATGTCCCTCGTCTTCGGCTCGGTCTGCCTCGCGCTCACCAGACCCGAACTCGTCAATGACGACCGCAAGGACCTCCTCATCCTCATCGACAACTCCGCCAGCATGTCCGCCGGCTCAGGCAGCGCCCAGCGCCTCGCCCTCGCCAAAACCGCCGCCTCCGATCTCATCAAAGGCATGGACGCCAGTCAGCGCGCCTCCGTCGCCTCCGTCGCCTCCGACGTCAGCTTCCTCTCCCACCTCACCGACAACCCGCGCCAGCTCCTCGACGCGGTCACCTCCGTCAATCCCACTTCCCTCGACTTCAATCGCAACGCCATCGCCGCCCTCCGCGGCGGCGACAGCTCCGAATGGATGAAAGGCCACCGACTCATCCTCATCACCGACGGATGCTTCCCTAACGGCTCCGCCCCCGATAACGTCGAAATCCTCAAGGTCGGCGACCCGCTCGAAAACGCCGGCATCGTCGGCGCAGACGCTCGCTTCCTCCCAGGCGCAGGCAACCGCCTCGGCATCTACATCCGCACCGCTTCCTCCGCCAAAGATCCCATCAAGGCCGACCTCACCCTCAAACCCGCCGACTCCCCAGCCATCGGCAAACTCGTCTCCCTCGACATCAAACCAGGCACCAACCCCGGCGAAACCTTCATCATCGAAGACGCCGCCCCCGGCAAATGGATCGCCTCCCTCGACCTCAATGACGCCTTCACCGGCGACAACTCCGTCTCCCTCGTCGCCCAGAAACCCAAGCCCGTCCGCGTCAACGTCCAGGCCTCCGACAAGTTCTTCTTCGACACCGCCGTCGAATCCTTCTCCTCCGGCAACAACGGATTCCTCCTCCTCAGCCCGGAAAACCCACAGCTCGTCATCTCCCGCGGCAACGCCCCGGACGCTCCCCTCGCCCTCGTCTTCGAACCCTCCGGCACCTCCCCATGGTGGTCCGCCGTCGGTGAACCGCTCGAATCCGTCGTCCCTCGCGTCTCCATCCCGGACCACCCCATCCTCCGCCACCTCGACGCCGCTGGCATCAACTTCGCAGGCGCCCGCAAAATCAGCCCGGCCAAAGATGCCCTCGTCCTCGTCGAATCCGAAGACGCCGTCCCTCTCCTCTTCCTCGCCTCCGCCAACGGCCGCTCGGTCCTCGTCGCCAACATGAACCCGGTCGAAGCAGACTTCTTCTACTCCGCATGGTTCCCAGTCCTCGTCCACAGCGCCGCCACCCACCTCGCCGGCCGCGACGACTCCCTCGCCGCCACCTACCTCCCAGGCGAATCCATCCCTCTCCCAGGCGTCCGCCCCGACGAATCCACCACCATCAAGGCCCCGGACGGTTCCTCCTCCACCGCCTCCGGCAAACGCTCCGCCCCTCTCGACAAACCAGGCTTCTACACGCTCCAGAACGCCTCCGGCGAATGGCTCGCCGCCGTCAATCTCCTCTCCCCGGCAGAAACCCTCCTCGATAACTCCGCCGCCGCTTCCACAGTCGGACCCATCGCCTCAGGCCTCCCGCCCTACCTCATCCTCACCATCCTCGCCATCCTCGTCCTCATCGCCGAGTCCCTCCTCTACCACCGCCGCAAGGTCGGCTGACTTCCCCGGAACATCCGCTTTTCAGGACGCGGATTCCACCTTATCGGAGGCGAGCATCCCGTTCCCGCCTCCATGAGCTCTTCCTCCTACGCCTCCCGCCACCTCGGCCTCCTCCCTGAAGAATGCGACGCCATGGCCCAGCTCTGCGGCCACGAATCCCTCGACGCCCTCATCGACGCCACCGTCCCAGCCTCCATCAGGCTCCTCCACCCGCTCAACGTCCCCCCAGCCCTCCCCGAAACCGACGCCCTCGCAGATCTCCGCGCCGTCCTCTCCGCCAACAAGGTCCTCAAATCCTTCATCGGCCAGGGCTACTACGGCACCGTCACCCCGCCCGTCATCCTCCGCAATATCTTCGAAAACCCGGCGTGGTACACCGCCTACACACCCTACCAGGCCGAAATCAGTCAGGGCCGTCTCGAGGCGCTCCTCAACTTCCAGACCATGGTCACGGAACTGACCGCCCTCCCGGTCGCTAACGCCTCGCTCCTCGACGAAGGCTCCGCCGCCGCCGAAGCCGTCACGCTCTGCCTCGGCGCTGCCACCACCCCCAACCCGCGCCGCATCATCGTCGACCACATGGTCTTCCCCCAGACGCTCGCCGTCATCCGCACTCGCGCCGAAGCCGCAGGCATCGAGGTCTCCGTCGCCAGCGCCGAAAATCTCTCCTTCTCCCCCGACGACGGCACCTTCGCCGTCGTCCTCCAGTATCCCGCCGGCGACGGCTCCATCACCAACTGGCAACCCCACATCGCCCGCTTCCACGATCTCGGCGCCCGCGTCGTCATGATCGCCGACATCCTCGCCCTCACTCTCCTCACTCCCCCAGGCGAACTCGGCGCAGACATCGCCGTCGGCAGCACGCAGCGCTTCGGCGTCCCCATGGGCGCAGGCGGCCCTCACGCCGCCTTCATGGCCGTCAAAGACGACCTCAAACGCAAGCTCCCAGGCCGTCTCATCGGCGTCAGCATCGACTCCCACGGCGCTCCCGCCATGCGCCTCAGTCTCCAGACGCGCGAACAACACATCCGCCGCGACAAGGCCACTAGCAACATCTGCACCGCTCAGGTCCTCCTCGCCGTCATGGCAGGCATGTACGCCGTCTGGCACGGCCCCGAGGGCCTCACCACCATCGCCCGCAGAATCCACAATCTCACCGCCTCCCTCGCCGCCTCGCTCCAAACCGCTGGCTTCACCACCAATTCCTCTTTCTTCGACACGCTCTCCGTCGCCACCGGCCCACTCACCGACTCCCTCTTCTCCAAGGCCGCCGACCTCGGCTTCAACCTCCGCCGCATCGACGACTCCCA
>CANHUG010000209.1 GCA_947462995.1 Verrucomicrobiales bacterium
AGTCCAGAGCCTTCGGCTGGCTTGTTGGGCGGGTTCTGCCGCCCCTGCCGGGGCGGTTGTTATTTTATTATGTTAGACCGGTGGCTTTCGCCACCGGCTAATTTCCGTTAAGCCTTCGGCTTAATTGGTGTGGTGATCGCGGGACGAGCCGCAGCCATGGAGCCTAATTTCTGCTAAGCCTTCGGCTTTTGAACGGAAAGGGGCGGGGTTATTCTGGGGAGAGCATGGATTGCTCGAGGGAGCGGACGTCTGGGAGCATGGCGCCGAAGAAGTCGGCGCTGTCGACCATGCGGGAGGCGAGGTCGAGTTGGAAGGTGGCGATGTCTGCGCCGGAGTGGAGGACGGCGCGTTCGAGGGCGAGGGCGAGTTGGGCTTCGATGCGGGTGAGGTCGCTATCGGCTTCGTCGAGGCGCTGGCGGAGGGAGGAGCGGTTGCGGAGACGTTCTTCGATGATGGCGAGGGTGCCTTGGCGGGAGGCGCGTGCGGCGTCGGAGACGGAGGGGTTAGCGATGGCTGTGCGGAGGGAATCGGCCTGGGCTTCGAGGCCTGAGGCGTCGGTGACGGCGATGCTCTCGGCGAGATGCTGGTGGGCGATGAGGAGTTTGAGGTGGAGCCATGAGAGACGGTCGGTGCCGCGGAGGGAATCGTAGCGGGTGACGGAGTCTTCGGTGCCGCGGATGAGGTCGCGGAGGCGGCTGCATTGGGCGTCGAGGTGATCGGCGCGGGCGCGGAGGGGCGGGGCGAGACTGTCGAGGAGGCGGGTTCGGGCGTTTTGGCGGCGAGTGCGGGCGTTTTGGCTGGATTCCGGGAGTTGGGGTGCGGGACGGGCGTCGGGGAGTGAGGCTAGGTTTGACTCGGTGGGCGGGGAGGGATCCGCGAGGGAATCGTGAAGGCCTTCGCGATAGGCGGAGATGACGCTGCTGATGGTTTTGCCTAAGCCGACGAGGAGGGAGAGGAGGAGGACGAGGCCGGCGAAGGTGCCGCCGATGCCGAAGAGGACGGAGTCGAAGTCTTCGGAGGAGAGGAAGAGGCCGACGAAGGCGGCGGTGCCGACGCTGCTGAGGATGGCCCACCATGACAGAGGGACTCCGCCGAGGCGGAAGGCGTGCCATGGTGGGCGCTGGGGCATTTGTCAGTGAGCTGGGGGCCCTGGGAGGGTTAGGGCTATTCCCATTTGATGTCGCTGACCTTGACGGGGACACCGCCGGCGGCGGCGGATTGGTCGGCGGCGAAGATCACCTGGTGGGAGCGGAGGGCGTCCTTGAGGGAGGTGAGGGGCATGTCCTCGTTTTTGGCGAGGGCGGTGAAGAAGGAATCGAACTGAGTCTGGTAGGGGTGGTCGGCGACGTCGCCGCTGTCGATGGGGTGGATGGAGAGTTCGCTCCATTTCGCCTTGTTGAGGGAGGCGAGTTTATTGGTGTGGAATTTGCCGTCGAGGAGACTGCCTTCGCTTCCGACGAGGTGGGTGTGGAAGTAGTAGGGTTGGAAGCAATCGATGACGCTGGCGCATTTGGCGGCGCGGCCGTCGGCGAATTTGAGGAGCGTGGTGGTGGTGGTGGGGTATTCGTAGACGGCGAAGTAGGGGTGGCTGCTCTGGGTATTGAGGGAGATGACGGTATCGACATCGCCTTCCATGCAGAGGAGGAGAGCGTCCATGGCGTGGCAGCCGGCGCTGAGGAGACTGGAGCCGCCGCCGCTTTTCTTCTGATTCCAGCGGTACTGGCCGTACCATGGGCCGACGCCGTGGTAGTAGTCGACTTCGCCGTAGTGGACGCGGCCGAGGAGGCCGGTGTCGATGGCGCTTTTGACGGTGGAGAACTGGCCGCTGTGGCGGACCTCGAAGCAGACGCAGGTTTTGACGTTGGCCTTTTTGACGGCGCGGTCGATCTGCATGCATTCTTCCCAATTGAGGGCGATGGGTTTTTCGAGGATGAAGTGTTTACCGGCTTCTGCGGCGGCGACGGCGAATTTGGTGTGGTCCCATGGGTAGCCGGTGATGTCGACGACTTCGAGGTCGGCCTGGGCGAAGAAGGCTGCGGGGTCTGTGAAGGTGCGGATGGGGGTGCCGTATTTGGCGCTGAGTTCTGCGTCGTCGAGCGGGCGCTGGGAGAGGATGGAGGTGACGCGGGCTTTGCCGGTGGCCTGGAGGGCGGGGATGTGAGCCGTGGCGGCCCAGCCGTAGCCGATGATGCCTGTATTGAAGACTTTGGACATGGGAGTGTGGGGGTTTGGGAAAATGGGAGTTTGAGAAAAGAAGGCGGAGGGTAAGCGGGGAAGGGGGAGCGGGCAAACACAAGTCCGGCGCGTTTGCATATTAATCGGCGGGAGGGGTGGGGGAGGGGTGGGTTTTCCGTTGCGCGGCGGTTTGGGTGCCCGACTGCTGGGGGTCGAACAGGAGCAACAACATGGCAACCATAGGCACACCGCTTACAGCAACGGCCACGCGCGTGGCATTTCTCGGGTCTGGCGAACTTGGCAAGGAGGTGGTGATTGAGTTGCAGCGGCTTGGTTGCGAGGTGATTGCGATTGACCGGTATGCGAATGCGCCGGCGATGCAGGTGGCGCATCGGTCGCATGTGGTGAACATGCTGGACGGGGAGGCGTTGCGGGCGGTGCTGGAGAGTGAGAAGCCTGATTTGATTGTGCCGGAGGTGGAGGCGATTGCGACGGACACGCTGGTGGCGATGGAGGCGGAGGGTTGGCGGGTGATTCCGACGGCGCGGGCGGCGCAACTGACGATGAACCGTGAGGGGATCCGGCGATTGGCGGCGGAGGAGCTGGGGTTGCGGTGTTCGCCGTATGAGTTTGCGGGGACGCTTGAGGAATTCCGTGCGGCGATTGGGAGGATCGGGATGCCGTGTGTGGTGAAGCCGATCATGAGTTCGTCCGGTAAGGGACAGAGTGTGGTGCGTGTGGAAGGGGATGTGGAGAAGAGCTGGGTGTATGCGCAGGAGGGCGGGCGGGCCGGGGCTGGGCGGGTGATTGTGGAGGGGTTTGTGGATTTCGAGTATGAGATCACGCTGCTGACGGTGCGGCATGAGGGCGGGACGTCGTTCTGCGAGCCGATCGGGCATTTGCAGATTGACGGGGATTACCGGGAGAGCTGGCAGCCGCAGGCGATGAGTGAGGCGGCGCTGGCGGAGGCGAAGCACATTGCGGAGGCGGTGACGGGGGCGCTGGGCGGGATGGGGTTGTTCGGGGTGGAGTTGTTTGTGAAGGGGGACATGGTGTGGTTCAGCGAGGTTTCGCCGCGGCCGCACGACACGGGACTGGTGACGATTGCGTCGCAGGAATTGTCGGAGTTTGCGCTGCATGCGCGGGCGATTCTGGGGCTGCCGATTCCGGTGATCCGGCAGTATGGCCCGTCGGCGTCGGCGGTGATTCTGGTGGATGGGGAATCGGAGCGGGTGGTGTTCGGAAATCTGGAGGGAGCGTTGCGGGAGCCGGACACGCATTTGAGATTGTTCGGGAAGCCGGCGGTGAGCGGGCGGCGTCGGATGGGAGTGGTGGCGTGCCGTGCGGAGAGCATTGACGCGGCGCGGGACAAGGCGAGGCGTGCGGCGGGTTCGGTAACGGTGGAGCTGTGATGGCGACGGGAACGGCAGCGTCGGGTGGAGGCGGCCGGTGGTTCCGGCGGCGCGGGGTGGTGCTGCCGACGTGGCGGAGTGTGGTGGCCGGGTTGGTGGCGTTAGGTGCGGTGGGCTGGTGGGCGGCGGGGGTGGTGCATCCGTGGCTTTGTGTGAGCGAGGAGGTGCCGGGGGCGCGGTATGCGGCGGTGGAGGGATGGGCACCGGATTACGTGCTGGGGGTGGCTGGGGAGTATGCGGAGGAAGGCGGGGTGAAGGTGTTATACACGACGGGATTGCCGCTGGAGCGGGGCGGGCACTTGGTGGCGTTCAAGGATTATGCGACCTTGGCGGCGCGGTCGCTGGTGGCGATGGGTTATGAGCCGGGGCGGATTGCGCCGGTGCCGTCGGAGGCGGTGGCGACGGAGCGGACGCGGGCGATGGCGGAGGCGTTGCGGGCGGCGCTGGTGCTGGAGAAGGCTGGGGAGGGGGAGCGGACGATCAATGTGTTCACGCTGGGGACGCATGCGCGGCGGAGCCGGAAGATTTATCAGGAAGTGCTGGGGCCGGAGTGGCGGGTGGGGGTGGTTTCGGTGCCGAATCGGGCGTATGAGGCGGGGGCGTGGTACCGGAGCAGCGAGGGGGTGAAGAACGTGCTGGGGGAAGTGAGTGCGCTGGTGGTGCAGTGAAGCGGCGGCATTGCGGAGTGCGCGAAGGCGTTCCATGGGATGAGGATGCTTCCCTGGCTCCATGGTTCCCGAGTGCCGCTTTATCTTGCCCCGATGGCGGGGGTGACGGATTTTGTGTTCCGTGGGTTGTGCAAGGAGATGGGAGCGGACGTGATGGTGACGGAGTTTGTGAGCAGCGAGGGGATTCTGAGGAGGGATGACCGGACGCGGAAGTACACGGAGTTTGATGACGGGCAGCGGCCGGTGGGGGTGCAGTTGTTCGGGGCGAATCCCGAGGCGATGGCGGAGGCGGCGAGGAAGGTGATTGACTGGAAGCAGCCGGATTTCATCGACATCAACTTCGGGTGCCCGGTGAATAAAGTGGTGTCGAAGAATGGGGGGTCATCGATGCTGCGGGACTGTCCGTTGCTGGCGGCGGTGGCGTCGGCGGTGGCGCGGGCGGTGCCGATTCCGGTGACGGCGAAGATCCGGATCGGGTGGGACGATCAGACGGTGAATGCGCGGGAGGTGGTTAGGATTCTGGAGGATGTGGGGATGGGAGCGGTGACGATTCACGGGCGGACGCGGGCGCAGGGGTATGGCGGGGAGGCGAACTGGGAAGTGATCGGGGAGTGTGCGGAGCTGGTGAAGATTCCGGTGATTGGGAACGGAGATCTGGCTAGTGGCCGGGACATTGAGCGGCGGTTGAGGGAGACGAAGGTGAGGGGATTGATGATTGGTCGGGCGGCGATGGCGAGTCCGTGGGTATTCCGGGATGCGCGGCGGTGGCTGGCGGACGGGACGTTACCGGAGCCGGTGCCTGCGGAGGCGAGGTGGGCGTTTATATTGCGTCATTGCCGGCTGGCGATGGAGCACGGGCGGTATGGCGAGGAGAAGTTCACGGTGCAGGCGATGCGGAGCCGGTTGATGGCGTACAGCAAGGGATTGCCTGCGGGGCGGCAGCTGCGGCAGCGGTTCGGGGCGGTGCAGAGCCTGATGGAGCTGGAGGATCTGGCGGCGGAGTATCTGAGCCATCCGCGGCATGCGCAGGCGGTGGCGGAGACGGATGAAGAGCCGGAAGTTGTCAGTTGAGGGAGGGATCGTCGGGGGTGCCGGAGAGGAGACGGTAGTAGGGGCCCATGGAGCGGAGGATATCGCGCCAGAGTTGGTTAGGGCGGAGCGTGCGGAGGGCGGATTCGACGGGCGGGGCGATGAGCCATGCGCTGCGTTCGATTTCGGACTCGAGCTGGCCTGCGGACCAGCCGGAGTAGCCGACGAAGGCGCGGATTTTTTCGCCTTGGGTCTGACGGTGGAGGGCGTCTTTGACGGTGAGGTGGGTGGTGGCGGAGAGTTCCTTGGTCATGCGGTCCCATGCGAAGGCGACGAAGGTGAGGTGTTCCTGGCTGACGGGGCCGCCGAGGTAGACAGGGAGTGCGGCGAGGGGTGCGAATTCCTTGGCGGAGAGGAGATCGCCGACCTTGCTGCCGAGGGGGCGGTTCATGATGTAGCCGTGAGCGCCGTCGTCTTTGCGGTGGCTGGTGATGACGAGGACCGAGCGGTCGAAGTGGCCGTCGTGGAGGGAAGGATCGGCGAGGAGGACGGACCCGTGGAGAGAGGTCCATGGCTGTTCGGGAGCGTTCATGGGGAGGGTGAGAATTTAAGCACAGTTCGGGCTTTTCCGGGGCGTGATTTTCCTGAAACCTGAGGATAATGAAGCGAGTTGAAGAAATGCTCAGTGAAATGCGGGCCGGGGGCGGCCTTGGGGAAGCGTCGGTGGAGGCGGCGGCGGAGATGCTGCTGGATGCTGGGGTGGGGGATGATGAGAAGGCGGAGTTGCTGACGGCGTTGTCGGCGAAGGGGGAGACGGCTGGGGAGATTGCTGGGTTTGTGAGAGTGTTTCTGGGTCATGCGGTGCGGGTGCCGCTGGAGCTGGAGGGATTGGACCGACCGGCATTGGATGTGTGCGGGACGGGTGGGGACAAGCTGGATTTGTTCAATGTGTCGACGGCGTCGATGTTTGTGCTGGCTGGGGGCGGTGCGGCGGTGGTGAAGCACGGGAACAGGGGGATTACGAGCAAGTCGGGGGGGGCGGACGTGCTGGAGGCGTTAGGGGTGCGGATTGATCTGGCACCGGAGCGGTTTGCGGAGAGTGTGCGGCGGCATGGGGCGGGGTTCATGCTGGCACCGCAGTATCATCCGGCGTTCAAGGCGGTGGCCGGGGTGAGGCGGCGACTGGCGGCGGCGGGGGTGCGGACGGTTTTCAATGTGATCGGGCCGCTGCTGAATCCGCTGCAGCCGCCCTATCAGCTGGTGGGGGTGTATGATGGATCGCTGCCGCCGGTTTATGCTGATATTCTGGGGAGACTGGGACGGAAGCGAGCGTGGGTGGTGCACGGGCGGACGGCGGACGGGCGTGGGATGGATGAAGTGTCGACGCTGGGGGTGACGGAGGTGGTGGCGGTGGAGGGCGGGCGGCTGACGGCGACGACTTTGGGTGGGCCGGAGCATCCGGCGCG
>CANHUG010000210.1 GCA_947462995.1 Verrucomicrobiales bacterium
CACCTCCGCATCCGCCGCCGCCCCGCGCCGCGACAACCGCATCGCCAGCCGCGGCCGCACCACCACCTCCATCACCCGCTCCCGCAGCGACGCCGGCAGCTCAATCCCTAACCTCCTCAGAAACTCCACCCCAGCCGCACTCGCCAGCACCTCCCGCGGCACCGGACACCGCGGCTTCGCCTCCGTCCCCTCCATCCACGGCACCGGCCCACGATACACCGTGTCATCCCCCAGATACAATGTCTCCGGCCCAGGCAGCACCGTCAGCGTATACGGCACCGGCAACTCGTCAGGCGTCGTCAGCTGCAGCATCCACGCCTCACTCTCCTCTTCCTCCTCCTCAGGCTCCACACACGTCCACCGCAACCGCTCGTCACTATGCACAAACGCCGCCTCATCCAGCGTCACCACCAGCGCCGCCAACGCCGGCTGTCTCAGCAACCGCCCCAGAAACCCTCGGTCCCGCTCGCTCTCCAACCGAATCCCCGGCGACGGCGCATCCCCTTCCGGCCAGTGCCCGATCCACTGCATGAACAACGCCTCGCTCAACGGCGTCAGACTCACCCGCCCCTCCGACACCTGCTGCCTCAATCGCAGCAACTCCACTTCCCCACCCAGCGCCGCAAACGCATCCGGCCCCTCCAAACCATCCGTCCGCCGGAACTCCAGCCGCACCTCCCGCATCGTCACCATCGCCCGCAACTCCCCAGCATGCGCCGTCACCGGCTCCGCCGACGCCACCCGCTCCAACCGCTCCTGCCACGTGCTCAACTCCCGCTGCCGCTCCCACTCCCTCATCTGCTCCTTCGTCTGCTCACGACTCGTCACCGCTTCCATGAACTTCGGCCACGGCAGCCGCTTCTTGTCAAACGCCGCCGCTATGTAATTCCAGAACTCCAGAATGTCCTTCGGCGGCTCCGGCCACAGCGTGATCGGTTCATACCCCGCCACCACCCACTTCGGATTCAACCGCACCAGATCATGATCAAACAGCTTCTGCTCCAGCAGCCACCTCCGGTACCGCTTCTCCAGCTTGTCAATAAACACATCCTCCTGCGCCGACAACGGCCGCCCCAGCTTCTCCTCAAGCACTTCAATCAATGACGTGTCCCCAACCTCCATCGGCGACTCCGGCAACGCATCACCCTTCGCCAACCGCTCCACCATCACCGCCGCCACCGCCGCCGGATGCTGGTCCTCAGGCCCGCTCACCGTCCACTCCCATCCCACATTCCCACGCCTCAGCGTAATGTGATACACGTCACTCCCATCCTCCACCCGCGCATGCACCAGCGCCGCGCCCCCGAAAATCTGCTTCACCGCACCAGCCGCCCTCAACCGCTCGGCCTCCTGCATCACCGGTTCGGAAAAACGCGAAAGAAATGCCTGCGTGGGACGGTCGGGTTCGATGGACATGTGGGGATGCAAAAAGCGGGCCCGCACCCTACACCGCACCTCTCCCCCATGGCAAATGTTGCCGCGTGAAAATTTCATGCCCCCAGCACTCATTCCAGCCCTCTCCTCAGCCTCTCCCCAGCATTAAGACCTCAGTAAGATCACTCCCGCACCCCTCGCCCGAACCCATCTCCCTAAACCGCCATCCTAACAACACACCTCACACAAGGTGCAGCCGCGTCAGATCCTGCGTGTCCACCAGCCCCACCGGCACATTCCCACCATCCACCACCACCAGCTCATCCACCGGATGCCGCTCCAGCAGATTCAGAATCTCCGCCGCCAGCCGGTCACTCTGTATCGTCACCGGCCGCCGCGTCATGAACCGCGCCACCAGCTCCCCACCAAGCCCCGCCTCAACCTTCCACGCCCGCGTGAAATCCCCCTGCGTGAATATCCCCCCCAGCGTCCCATCATCACTCACCACGATCGCACACCCGCACCGGCACCGGCTCATCGCATCCACCGCCTCCATCACCGTCGCCCCCATCCCCAGCAACGGCAGCTGCGCACCCTTCCGCATCACATCCGATACCTTCGTCAGCAGCGCCCGACCAAGGCTCCCCCCCGGGTGCAGCCTCGCAAAATCCTCCGCACGGAACCCACGCGCCTCCAGCAGCACCATTGCCAGCGCATCGCCTAACACTAGCATCACCGTACTGCTGCTCGTCGGCGCCAGATTCAGCGGACACGCCTCCCGCACCACCTTCACGTCCAGCACCACATCCGCTGCCCGCGCCAGCGCCGAATCCACCCCGCCCGTCATCGCGATCAGCCCGACCCGGAACCGCTGCAGAAACGGCAGCAGATTCACGATCTCATCCGTCTCCCCGCTCGCACTCATCGCAATCACCACATCCCCGTCATTCACCAGCCCCAGATCCCCGTGCAGCGCATCCTGCGGATTCAGCACCACCGCCGTCGCTCCCGTCGATGTCAGGGTCGCCGCCAGCTTCGCCGCAATATTCCCACTCTTCCCCACCCCGCACACAATCACTTTCCTCCCCGCCCCCAGCGCTCGCTCCAGCAACACCACCGCCTCCCCAAACCGCCCGTCAATCCGGTCCCGCAACCGCAGCACCTCCCCAACCTCAAGGTCTATCACCGTCCGCGCTCGCTCAAGATAATCCATACCTCCTCCTTGCCTCCTCCCACCCGTCTCCGTCAACGGTCCAATAACGCCGAAGGCCCAGCCATCAGCCGCGCCGCCCCTCCCCCAGGCAACCGCAACTCCGGCTCCTCCACAGGCCCCCGATCCTCTCGCGGCACGTCCGGAACCTCAGGCACTTCCGGCACCACCGGCGCTTCAATCCGCGGCGCAGTCCGATAATCAGGATGCGTAATGTCAATCATCGGCGCCACCTCAGGCACCACCTCCACAGGCACTACCACCTCTGCCTCTTCAACCTCCGCCTCCGCTTCCCCACGAACCCCTTCCTTACCCACTCGCTTCCCATCCCCACGAACAACCTCGCGCTTCGCCTCCACCGCCACCTTTCTCCTCTCACCACCGCTCTCCACCTCCGTCTTCCCCTTCTTCTCCACCTTCTCAGTCCTCTCCGCCTTCTCCGCCTTCTTCCCACCCTTCACCACCGGCTTCGCCGCCATCGTCCTCGAGGTCACCGGCTTCGCATTCACCGCCTTCACCGAAACCGCCTTCGCACTCACAGGCTTCGCCGCCTTCACCGTCACGCTCTTCTCAGCAACTGGTTTCGCCGTCATCGGCTTCGCACTCTCCGGCTTGGAACTCACAGTCTTCGCCGCAGCTGGCTTCGCTGTCATCGGCTTGGCGCTCGCCGTCTTCGCAGACACCGGCTTCACCGCAACATTCTTCTCCGCCGCCTGTTTCACCGTCACCGGCTTCACACTCACCGGCTTTGCCACCACGCTCTTCTCCACAGCTGCCTTTGCCTTCTCAGGCTTCGCACTCACCGGCTTGACCGCAGAAGGCTTCGCACTCACCGGCTTCACCGCCGCAGGCTTCACACTCACCGGTTTCACCACAACAGTCTTCACCGCCGCAGGCTTGCTCGCCGGCTTCGCCACCACCTTCTCCCCCCGCTTCTCCTCACCCGCACCCACAACCGTCCCCACGCCCCCAGCCATCAAGCCGGCCATCGCAAGCATTACAGTCGTAACTCTAATTTTCACAACTTCCCGAATAATTCGGAAAGCCGTAAATTCAAGAGCGATTGATCACCCCACCCCTTCTCCCCGCTCGCCACCCTCAAACCATCCCCAGCTGCATCCGACCAGCCTCGGAAATCATCCCCTGATTCCACGGCGGATCCCACACCAACTCCACCCGCGCCTCATCAACCCCCGGCAATGCCATGATCTTCCCCTGCGCATCCGCCGCAATCGTCGGCCCCATCCCGCACCCCGGCGCCGTCAGCGTCATCTTCACCTCAATCACCGTCCGCTCCTCCGCAGGCACCACCGAACAATCATACACCAATCCCAAATCCACAATGTTCACCGGAATCTCCGGATCATACACCGACTTCAACTGCTCCCAAACCGCCTTCTCCAACTCCTCACCCAACAACGGCACCACCGGCACCGCGTCCCCACCCGCATCCTTCTCAATCCCCAGCGCATCCGCATTCTTCGACGAAATCCGCGCCAATCCCTGGTCCGTCGCAATCGTGTAACTCCCGCCAAGGCTCTGCGTGATGATCACCCGCGTCCCCGCCGGCAGCATCACGGTGTCCCCACTCGGAATCTGGATCGCTTCCACTTCCCGCCTCAATTCAATTTCGCTGTGCATGTTGTTATTGATGAAAATCTGATCTCCTGACTCTTCCCTAACCACCACTCACTCCACACCCGCCCTCACTGCAGCACCACCTTCACTTTCCCCACCCTCGGCCCCGCCGCCTCACCAAGGCTCTCCGCCAGATTCCCCTGCAATCCCGGCACCGCCGCCGCCTTCTCAACCTTCTCAACCTTCTCCGCCTTCACTCCCTCTCCGCCCTCCAGCGCCGCCTTCAACGCACCTTCCACCATCTGCCCGCAATGAATCTTCATCGGCGGCAACGCCCCCAGCGGCCCGCTCAAATCCCCAGCCGTCATCCCACGCGCCTCCTCCACCGTCCGGCCCTTCAGCATCTCCGTCGCCATGCTCGCCACCGCAATCGCCGTCTGGCACCCGAAACTCTGAAACGACGCCTTATCAATCACCTTCCTCCCATCCTTCTCCGTAAACTTCAGCCACATCCTCACCATGTCCCCGCACTCAGGATTCCCCACCGTCCCCACCGCATCCGCATCCGCCATCTCCCCGAGATTCCGCGGATTCGCGATCGCATCGTTCAACACTGCTTCATTCATAATCTTCAATCTCGGATAACAGACAACGCCCGCCGCATCTCCCGCGGACTCACTCCATTTCCAATCGGTACCGCGGCACACTCGGATCAATCCGCTCGCTCCACCCGTCAATCCCGCCCTCCAGACTCTTCACACACGTCATCCCATGCCCCGCCAGATACGCGGCCGCGTCCAAGCTCCGCTGCCCGTGATGGCAATACACCACCACCCGCGCTCCCTTATCCCCCGCAAACATCGCCTGCAGCAACTCCTGCGTCATCAACTCCGACCCAGGCAGCTTCACCGCCTCATGCTCCTCCCGCGACCTCACATCAATCAACCGCAGCGCCACACCATCACCCATCGCCTCCCGCAACTCCTCAGGCCCGATCTGCAACCTCCGGTCCGCCTCCGCACTCTCCTCCAGATGCGCCATCACTTCCCCAGGATCAATCCCCTCGTTCCGCGCACACACCGACGCCAGCGTCTCGCTCCCCTCAAACCCGCAACTCTGGCACCCTCCAATGTGATACTTCGCAAACAACGCACGCCGCGCCCCAGGCAGCCGCGCCAGCAGCTCGTCCATCGTGATCTCGGAATGCAGTCCGATTCCTGAAGTCTCAGTCGTCATGTCGTCTCTCGGGAAATTTTCTCTTTCCGCCAGCCTACCCACGCCTACCCTCAGGTCAACCCGCTCTGCCTCTCCACCGCGCAATTCCTTCCGCGCCCCCTCCGCGCCCGCCCGCACCCATGAACCAAGATCTCCCCAAAATCCACTTCTGGCCCAACTTCATGACGGCCGGAAACCTCTACTGCGGCTTCTACGCCATGCAGCTCCTCCTCCGCGACACCGAACGCGCCTCCGATCAGGCCCACAACGCCATCTGGTGCATCCTCATCGCCTGTCTCTTCGACATGCTCGACGGCCGCATCGCCCGCGCCGTCGGCGAAGAATCCCCCTTCGGCCGCGAATTCGACTCCCTCGCAGACATCGTCTCCTTCGGCGTCGCCCCAGCCCTCCTCATGCACTACGTCGTCCTCGACGGCATGGTCACCGACCGCGCCGGCTGGTTCATCGCCTTCTTCTACGTCCTCTGCGGCGCCATCCGCCTCGCCCGCTTCAATTGTCTCGCCGCTTCCTCGGAAGGCAAACCCTCGCGCGACTTCACCGGCTGCCCCATCCCCGCTGCCGCAGGCGTCATCGCCTCGGTCACGCTCCTCATGATCGACCCCAACCCCAAGGCCAAGCAATTCCTCGAAATTGGCCCATGGCGCTGGGTCCTCCCCATCCTCATGGTGCTCCTCTCCTTCCTCATGGTCAGCACCCGCAGCTACCCTAGCTTCAAAGGGCTCTCATGGCGCACCAAACGCTCCATCCCTTGGTTCTTCGCCGCCATCTTCCTCGTCGCCCTCATCGTCTACAAACCCTACATCATGCCAGCCGTCCTCTTCGTCGGCTACCTCTTCTACGGGCTCGTCAGACCATGGGTCTCCAGACGCTGGCGCCGCGAAATCGAAGAAGATCCGGACGAACCAGAAGAAGAGGAAACCCCCTCCGCCTGATCCCCCTTTCGCCTTTGCCCGCCCCTCCCTCCCGTTCCACGGAACGGCATGCCTTCCGTCCCGTCTCCCGCCCCAGACCGCTGGTCCCTCTCCTCATGGTTCTCCGCCTTCGGCGCCCCTGACTATCTAGCCTTCAAGGACGCCCTCGCCGCCGACCTCGCCGCCCCGCCCCAACCGGATTCCACGCTCGCCGCCGCCGTCGCCGCCTTCGAATCCCTCAACGTCCGTCTCGGCCACCTCTCCGCCTTCCTCGGCTGTCTCTCCGCTGACAACGCCGCCGACTCCGCCGTAAAACGCGACGAAGCCTTCCTCGCCACGCTCGACGCCTCCCTCTCCAAACGCCGCGCCGCCCTCCAGGCCTCCCTCGCCGCCCTCGACG
>CANHUG010000211.1 GCA_947462995.1 Verrucomicrobiales bacterium
CCGGTGGCGGTGGAGGTGGAGCCTGTGCAGACGGCGGAGGAGCGGGAGAAGGATCGGGATGATGAGGATGCAAAAGTGCCCGATGCGGAGAGTCGGACGATTGACGCGGGGCGGATGACGATACCGAAGCAGGCGGAGACCTTGATTCTGCGGGTGAGCGGGCTGACGCACGGGGACGGGACCTTGTTTGATTTGAAGGCGGTGGAACTTCAGCCGGGGGGAGGGGCATGAAGGTGGGGGTGCTTAGTTTTGTGAGGACGGGTGGTGCGTGGGTGCTGGTGGCGCTAGCGATTTTGGTGTGTGGAGTGGCGGAGGTTAGCGGGCAGGATGGGGCGAAGGAGGATGGGGCGTTGAAGGCGGTGGGGGTGCGGTATCAGGAGGCGCGGCGGGCGATGTTGAGGCGGCGTTTTACGTTGTATGCGGATGGTTTGTCGGCGCTGGAGAAGCGGCTAGGGGAGGCGGGTCGGGCGGAGGATGCGGCGGCTGTGGCGGCGGAGCGGATGCGAGTGGTGCGGGTGCTGGAGGCGAAGCCTGAGTCGAGGCCTCCGGAGGGGATTCCTGCGGGGCCGACGCCTGATGAATTGCTTGAGGCGCTGGCGGCGACCTTGTTGCCGGAGGAAGTGCCGGATGATGCGGTGGCTGGGAGCGGGGGTGGAGGTCAGGCGCGGACGAGGGTATTGAAGATTGAGAAGGCGGACATTGACCGGAACAACCTGCCGACTGGTGGAGGGGGGATTGGGCGTGGGTACTGGGGGAAAGAGAAGGCGGCGGCGGCGTGGACGGTTTCTGGTTTGGTGCCTGGGGAGTATGCGGTGATTCTGCGGTTTCAGTGCGGGCCGGGGGGCGGGGGGACGGCGAAGGTGAAGGCTGGGCGTGAGGAATTCACGGTGGAGGTGCCTGAGGGTGAGAGCTGGACGCGGAGGGGTGTTCTGCAGGTCGGGACGGTGAAGGTGACGGGATCCGGGTTGGATTTGAAGGTGGCGGCGGAGAGTCTGGCGGCGGAGAAGAACGGGACGTTGTGGGATTTGCGGGCGGTGATGCTTGAACCGGTGGCTGCGGCGGCGCGATGAGAGTGGAGAATGGGACGACGCTGCTGGTGACGGGCGGGCGCGGGGCGTTAGGGAGTGCGCTGGCGATGGTGGCTGGCGAGGAAGGTTGGGTGGTGCATGCGCCTGGGCGCGGGGAATTGGATGTGCGGGATGAGGGGATGGTGGAGCGGGTGATCGGGGGGATGGAGCGATTGGATCTGCTGGTGTGTGCGGCGGGGATGAGGCGTGACGGGTTGGTGGCGGGGATGAGCGGGGCGACGTTTGCGGAGGTGCTGGAGGTGAACCTGCGGGGAGCGTTTCTGAGTGCGCGGGCGGCGGCGGCGGTGATGGGGAGGGCGGGGCGTGGGCACATTGTGTTTGTGGGGTCGCATTCGGCGGTGACTGGGCCGGTGGGTCAGAGTGCGTATGCGGCGGCGAAGGCGGGATTGGCTGGGATGACGCGGGCGCTGGCGGAGGAACTGGGCGGGTTGGGGATCCGGGTGAATTGTGTGCTGCCGGGGTGGATGGAGACGGCGTTTACGGCTGGGGTGGCGGAGTCGGTGCGGGAGGCGGCGAGACGGGCGAGTGTGCTGAGGCGGGTGAATGAGCCGGAGGAAGTGGCGCGGGCGATTCTGGGATTGCACGGGATGCGGGGGGTGTCGGGGCAGGTGATGGCATTGGACGGGCGGCCGCTGCGGGTGTTCTGAGGGAGGAGTTGGAGGGCTGAGGGGATTCCTGGCAGGAGGGAGGGAGCGGATTTCCCTTTTCCGGAAGATGGGAATGTGGTGAGAATGGCGGTCCCCCGATATGTATTGTCCCCATTATCTGATTGTTGCGGCGGCGGCCGCGCTTGTTGTTGCGCCGGTGCGGCTGCGAGCGCTGGAGGTGACGGAGATACTGACGGAGAACGAGGGTGGTCTCGCGGATGCGGATGGGAGCACGCCTGGGTGGATTGAGTTGCGGAACGAGACGGGTGCGGCGGTGAGCCTTGCGGGGTGGCGGCTGACGGATGATGCGGCGGTGCCGGGGAAGTGGTCGTTGCCGGGTGTGAGTCTGGCGGCCGGGGCACGGGTGGTGGTTTTTGTGTCGGGGAAGGATCGCGCGGTGGCGGGACAGGAACTGCACACGAATTTCCGGCTGGATCCTGACGGGGAGTATCTGGCGCTGATGAAGCCGGACGGGACGGTGGCGCAGGCGTTTGCTCCGGTGCCGCAGCTGAAGCGGAATGTATCGTATTCGGAGACGGCGGAGGCGACGGTGGTGAGTGTGCTAGGTGCGGGGAGCGGGTTGCGGTGGCGGGTGCCGCAGGCTGGGGATGTGGAGGGATGGCAGGCGGCGGGGTTTGATGCGTCGAGTTGGACGGCCGGGGTGTCGGGGATTGGTTATGATGCGGTGCCTGGGGGTGATCTGCTGCGGGTGGACTGGAATGACCGGGATAACAATACCGTGGCGAACACGGAGGGAGGGTTTCAGAGTTTTGTGATCGGGGCGACGGGCGGGAGCGGGGCGGTGCAGACGGGGACGGTGAGCAGGACGATGGGGGCGTACACGGTTTCCCTGACAAATCTGGGGGTGGATGGTTATGATGACCGGTTGCGGACGACACCGGTGAACAGCGGGAGTTTCACGCAGGGCGGGTTGCTGCGGGATGTGGTGTTTTCGCGGGATCAGACCGGGAATGGAGGACTGGAGGTGGTGATGTCAGGATTTCCGCCGCTGCTGCCGTGCCGTTGCACGGTGTGGAGTTTTGATTCGGGGAGTCCGGGGGTGCGGGTGAGTGACTGGACGGCGAACGGCGTGCTGGTGCGGGACAATTACAGCTTCAACGGGAGCGTTCTGCCGGTAACGAACGAGGTGTCGCAGTTCAGTTTTGATGTGGTGAGCGATGCGGCGGGGAGGATAGCGGTGCAGGGTCGGCGGGATGCGAGTTCGACGGCGTTCGGGGTGTTTCTCAACGGGATGGCGGTGAGTGCGGCGTCGTACGGGCCTCATATCGGGTCGGATGTGGCGGCGATGCGGAATGTGAATGCGAGTGTGCGGATGCGGGCACCGTTTGTGGTGAGTAATGCTGGGGCAGTGGAGTCGCTGCGGTTGCGGGTGCGGTATGACGACGGGTTTACGGCGTGGGTGAATGGCGTGCCGCTGGTGTCGCGGAATGTTCCTGCGGTGTTAGGCTGGAATGCGGCGGCGACGGGCGGGCGGGATCGTGCGGCGGCGCTGGTGCCTGAGGAGATCATGGTGCCGGTGCCGGCGGGGATGCTGGTGAACGGGGTGAATGTGCTGGCGGTGCAGGTGTGCAACGAGAGTGCGGCGGATGGGGACCTGCTGTTTGCGCCGGAGGTGGAGGTGCTGAGTCGGGCGGTGGTGCAGCCGAGGTATTATGATGTGCCGACGCCCGGATTGCCTAACGGGACGCCGTATGCGGGACTGGTGGCGGACACGGAGTTCACGGCGGACCGTGGTTTTTACACGAATCCGTTTCAGGTGGCGATCACGAACGGGACGCCGGGGGCGGTGATTCGTTATACGCTGGACGGGAGCGAGCCGACGGCTGGGAGTGGGGTGGTGTATGGCGGGCCGCTGACGGTGAGCGGGACGACGGTGGTGAGGGCGGCGGCGTTTCTGCCGGGGTGGATTCCGTCGAATGTGGATACGCAGACGTATGTGTTTGTGGATCAGGTGGTGAGGCAGCCGGCGAATCCAGCGGGGTGGCCGGCGACGTGGGGTGTGAATGCGGAGGTGAACACGAATGACGGGGCTGGGAACGGGACGGTGCCTGGGGATTACGAGATGGATCCGGCGGTGACTGGGGCGCCTGCGCAGCCTGGGTATACGGTGGAGGAAGCGCTGCGGGCGTTTCCGACGATTTCGCTGACGATGGCTCCGGGGGATTTTCTTGGGGCGAACGGGATCTATCAGAATCCGCAGAGCACGGGGCCAGCATGGGAGCGGCGGTGTTCGATTGAGTTCATGGATCCGACGGGGCGTGAGGGACGGTTTTCGGAGACGTGCATTGTGGAGGTGCATGGGAATTCGAGCCGGAGACCGTGGCGGATGCAGAAGCATTCGTTGCGGTTGAGTTTCCGTGGGGAGGTGGGAGCGGCGAAGCTGAGGCAGCCGGTGTTTCCGGGGAGCCGGGTGACGAGTTTTGACAAACTCATCCTGCGGGCGAGTTTTACGGACAGCTGGGGGTTGGTGTCGTGGGATCCGGGACGGTACCGGCCTGATGATTCGGTGTATTTCCGGGATGTGTGGATGAGGCGGGCGCATGAGGCGATGGGGTCGCTGAGTGCGGACAGCCGGTGGGTGCATTTGTACATCAACGGGTTGTACTGGGGGTGTCACAATCTGTGCGAGCGAGTGGAGGACGAGTTTGTGGCGTCGCACGAAGGCGGGGAGCCTGAGGATTACGAAGTGGTGGATGATTTTGTGGATCCTGATCCATCGGCGACGAGCCGGTGGAAGACCTTGTTCGGGATGATGACGAATGCGGGGAGTCTGGTGAGTGCGGCGGCGTATGAGAATGTGAAGCCGTATGTGGATGTGGCGCAGTTTGCGGATTACTATCTGCTGCATGTGTTTGCGGACTGCGAGGACTGGCCGCATCATAACGGTTATGCGTGGCGGCGGAGGGCGGGGGATGATCTGCGGTTCCGGTTCGGGGTGTGGGATCAGGAGATCATGCTGGACAATGCGGCGATGGACCGTTTGAGTGCGGCGGCGGTGAACACGGGGACGGACCGGACGGCGGGGCGGCTGTATCAGCGGCTGCGGGAGAATGCGGAGTGGCGGTTGTTGTTTGCGGATCGTGTGAGGAAGCATTTGTTCAATGGCGGGGCGCTGACGCTGGAGCGGAGTCAGGGGCGGTGGCAGAGTGCGGCGGACGAGTTGGATCGTGGGATTGTGGCGGAGAGTGCGCGGTGGGGAGATACGGCGGATGCGACGCCATATGGGAATACGGAGAGTCGGCCGGGGGTGCCATTGAAGCCGGTGTACACGCGGGAGGGTGACTGGCTGCCGTCGGTGGCGGCGGTGAAGAATTCGTATCTGCCGGCGAAGTTCAATGCGGCGAACAGCCAGTCGGTGTTCAGCAAGTTGCGTGCGGTGGGATTGTGGCCGGTGACGGCTGCGCCTGAGTTCGGGAAGTATGGCGGGGTGGTGCCGAGTGGTTATGGGCTGACGATGACTGGGGCGGGGATTATTTACTACACATTGGATGGGAGTGATCCGCGGGAGGCGGTGACTGGGAATCCGCGTGGGGTGTTGTATGGCGGGCCTGTGGTGCTGACTGGGTCGGTGGTGGTGAGGGCTCGGGTGAGGAATGGTGCGGAGTGGAGCCCGGTGACGGAGAGTCAGTTTGTGGTGGGGACGGCGGCGAGTGCGGCGAACACGGTGGTGTCGCGGCTGCATTACAATCCGCCGGAGGGGGGCGATCGGGAGTATGTGGAGGTGATGAACATCAGTGGTGGGCCGGTGGAGCTGACGGACGCGGCGTTTACGGCGGGGATTGCGTACCGGTTTCCGGTGGGGGCTGTGTTAGGGGCCGGGGAGCGGATGGTGCTGGTGGCGGATGCGGCGGTGTTCGGGGCGGCGTGGCCGGGGGTGACGGTGGGAGGGGTGTATGCGGGGAGACTGGACAATACGGGGGAGGAGATAGCGTTGAGTGCGGCGGACGGGACGGACATCCGGAGATTCCGGTACAATGACCGGCTGCCGTGGCCGGAGGCGGCGGACGGAGGCGGGTACAGCCTGACATTGATTGCGCCGGAGACGAATCCTGACCATGGCAGTCCGCGGAACTGGCGTGCGTCGGTTAGTGCGGGCGGAGTGCCCGGGGTGGACGATGCGGTGCGGTTTACGGGGGTGCCGCTGGCGGATTCGAACGGGAACGGGCGGGCGGATCTGGTGGATTATGCGGTGAGCGGCGAGCTGGCGGCGTCGGTGGTGGCGGGAGGGGAAGGCCGCGTGGTGTTTGTGAGGAATACGGGGGCGGATGATGCGCGGGTGACGGTGGAGACGAGCGCGGATCTGGCGGTGTGGGCGGAGACCCTGCTGACGGAATTGGTGGCGGTGACGGCACCGGTGGGAGGGAGGCAGGAAGAGACGTGGCGGCTGCCGGCGGGGCAGCGGTTTGCGAGGGTGCGGGTGAGCCGGCGGTGAGGCCGGGTCAGGGTTTGGTGGCTGGATCGGCGCCGGGTTTGGCGGCGGGAGGTTCGCTGCGGGGAGGGCCGCCGAACATGCGGCCGAAGGTTTCGTAGCGTTGTTTCCAGAGATTGAACTGTTCTTCTGTGAGGATGGCGGAGAGAGTGGCGGATTGGTCTGGCTGCATGAGGTGGGCCCATGCCCATGGGCCGGGGTCACCGCCGTTGGCGGCGGCCTGGGTGCTGAAGAGCGAGAAGAGCCGGTCCTTCTGGGAGTCGGAGAGGAGGAGGGATTTCTGCATATCGCCTAGCATGGAGCCTGCGTAGACCTCCTGGCGGTTGCGTTCTTCTTCGGATTTGAAGCGGGAGAAGGCGTCGCGCTGGTCTTCGCTGAGGAGCGTGACGAGGGAATTGTCGGCGGCGGTGCGGATGGCGGCGAGGGCTTTGTGGTCGGGCTGGGACCCGTTGGCGCGGGAGGCTTCCATGGCGGCGCGGGTATCGGCGTCCATTTGTTCGGCGATCTGGGCGGCGGC
>CANHUG010000212.1 GCA_947462995.1 Verrucomicrobiales bacterium
GATTCACTCGAAGGCTGACCCCCGGACGCCATCCCCGCGTCCCTCCTCCTCCGCCGCCAGCGGCCTAGTGTAGTCCGTCTTACAGATGGTGTCTTATGGACGAGGGATTTTTTCCGAGTCCACGGCGCGAGGAGGGCGCGAATCAGCATTCGCAACCGACGAGCAACACAGGAATCGGGAAAAAGACCCGTCCCCCTCTCTCCGCAGAGTGGCTGAATCCTCCTTCCTTCCTCCAAAATCAGAAGATACCATCTGTAAGACGGGCTGCACTGGAACTCCCGCGCCTCACCCGCGCGACGCTACCCTCATGTCCCGGGCCATCACCCCAAGGCCAGCCCAGATCACCGCAAAACTCGCAAGCCGCAACGCCGTCACCGGCTCGCCATAAACCAGCGCCCCCACCAGAAACTGCAGGCTCGGAGCCAGAAACTGCAGCAACCCCACCACCGACAACGGCAGCCTCCTCGCCGCCGTCGCAAACGCCAGCAGCGGAATCGTCGTCACCACCCCCAGCGACGCCACCAGCAATCCCTGCCGCACCCCCGTCGCCAGCACCTCCGGTGGATGCCACCACAACCACCCCACCGCCAGCGGCAACGCCATCAGCGACTCCACCGTCAAGCCTTCCAGCGAATCCAGCGGTGCCGTCTTCCGCAGCAACCCGTACACCGCAAAACTCAGGCACAACGCCAGCGCCACCCACGGCAACGCCCCCACCGCAACCACCTGAAGCGCCACCCCCACCCCGGCCAAC
This sequence comes from Verrucomicrobiales bacterium, assembly GCA_947462995.1. Lineage (GTDB taxonomy): Bacteria > Verrucomicrobiota > Verrucomicrobiia > Verrucomicrobiales > V1-33 > V1-33. The sequence continues at coordinate 755 of CANHUG010000212.1, forward strand.
CCCACCGCCACCCACTGCCCGCGCCGCAGCTTCTCCCCCAGCACCATCGCCCCCAATCCCACATTCGCCAGCGGGGTCAGAAAATACCCAAGGCTCCCCGTCACAATCTGCCCGTTCTGCGTCGCCCACACATACGCCAGCCAGTTCACCCCCAGCAGCGCCGCCGTCAGCGTATGCAACCCCACCACCCTCAACCGCCCCAGCGACCGCACTACATACCCCAGTCTCCCCCTCATCAGCAGCACCGCCACCAGAACCGGCACACAGCACACCGCACGCAACGCCACCACCTGCGCCGGACTCAACCAGTCAATCTGCTTCCAGAACACCGGCAGCAATCCCCACAACCCAAACGCCGTCACCCCAGCCCACCACCCAGTGCGCCTCGCTGCTCTCTCGGTTTCCATAGACATAGTTTCCCTACCCCCCTTGCCCGCTTCTCCCCCAAGCGCCACCACACTTTCACTCCCCTCCTCCTTTCTCCACCCCCTTCCCTCACCCCCGTTTCACCTTGCGGCGCTCCCCCCGCACTCCCAAAATCCCAAGGATGCCGCTCGCCTCGCCAACTCCCCCCGCTCCCGGCGGCCACCTTACCGCCTACCTCCTCGCCGCAGGCTTCATGGCCCTCATCGCCGCCCTCAGCCTAACCATCCGCGAGAATTACCCGTTCTCCCACTTCCCCATGTACGGCAACCCCAACAGCCGTCCCGTCGACTACTACTTCCTCACCGACGGCACCGGCCAGCCGCTCCCCGTCGCCGCTCTCACCGGTGAAACCGCCCCGCGCATCAAAAAACGCATGCTCACTCAGGAATTCAAATTCGTGAAGGATCACCACCTCAAGGACCGCACCGCCATCCCCCCGGAAAACATCGCCGCCATCCGCTCCCGCGTCCTCTCTAGCTTCGTCACCCAGGCCCGCTCTCGCGGAACCCCCCTCCCCGCAGAAATCCAGCTCTGGAAAGGCCTCATCCATCAGCACGACCAAGGCTACTCCGAATCCTTCGAACAGGAAGCCGCCGTCAGCACCGCCGCCCCCGCAACACCGTGACCGCCCTCCTCCGCGGCCTCCTCAACCGCATCCCGCCCGTCAGGCTCGTCGGCTCCACCGAAGCCCTCGTCCAGCGCGTCCTCCTCGCCGCCATCCTCTGGGGCGTTTTCTACGGCCCGCCCCTCCCCTATCCAGACCTCCCGGAACCCGTCGGCCTCGCCCGCTGGTCCTCTCTCTGGCAGTCTCTCGGCTGGGACCTCTCCAGATTCAGCGACCCCCAAGTCTGGGCCACCACCCGCACCGTCGTCTCCATCTGCCTCGTCTCCTACGTCGCCGGCCTCGGGCTCCCCATCACCGTCCCCATCCTCGCGCTCCTCCACATCGGCGTCCGCACCGTCGTCAATTCCCAGGGCGCTCCCCACCACGGCCACCAGATCCTCAGTCTCGTCCTCATCGCCCAATGGCTCGTCCTCTGGTCCTGCGCCGCCGCACGTCTCATCGCACGTCTCCGCTCCGCCTCCCCGCCCCCATGGGCCCAGCCCATCCGCGTCCACTCATGGATCTGGCTCTACAGCATCGCCGCCGCCGCCGTCACCTACCCCATCAGCGTCGTCACCAAACTCGAGGTCTCCAGAGGCAAATGGCTCGAAAACTCCCACTACGTCGCCGCCCAGATCGTCAAAACCAACCGCCAGGGCTACTACAATTCCCTCGACCCTTCCCTCCTCAACGGCGTCCCGCTCGCCCGCTCCGCCTCCGATAACCCCGCCCACGACCGCTACCGCTACCCCGTCCCCGTCCAGGCCGCATGGCTCAAGGACCACCGCTCCCTCGCCCGCACGCTCTTCGGCATCGGCTTCCTCCTCGAAGCCCTCGCCGGCCTCGCCATCCTCAATCGCTGGTTCGCCTTCTGGATCGGCCTCGGCTTCGTCATCCTCCACTCCAGCATCGGATGGCTCATGGCCCTCTACTTCCCCCTCAACGAATGGCTCATGGCCATCTACTTCCTCAACGCCGCCAGCTGGATCGCCGCCTTCCGCTCCCGAGAACTCCCGCGCCCATCCACCGCCACATGGATCGCCGCCGCCACCCTCACCGCCGCCGCCTTCGCCGCCCACGGCCTCCCCGCTCTCTCCCCCACCGCCACCGGCATGCTCCGCGTCACCGTCGCCCCCGCCTCCTGTCTCTCCGCCATCCTCTCGCCAGTCACCCCTGCCTCGCTCGAACCTCTCAACCTCGCCCTCGGCTTCGTCTTCCAGACCATCATCACCACCGTCGCCTTCTCCAGCCTCATGGCCGCATGGCGACACCTATCCTTGCGCTTCCATCGCCCCATCTCACAAGCCTAACCAATCCCCCGCACCTCACCGCTTCACCGGCTCACCACGCCACTCACCGCCGCTCTCCGTAAAGGTCCACGCCGCTTCCGGCAGGGTCCGCCCCTCAAGGTCACTCACCATCCCGCCCTTCAGCGTCAGCTCCGCCCCGCTCAATTCCCCTGCCGTCAGCCCCGGCTCCACCCGCAACGCCGCCACCCGGTACCCTCCCGCTCGCCCATCACTCATCTCCACCGCCAACCCTCCCCTAACCACCCCGCCCACCCGCAACCCGAACACCCCGGCCACACAACTCTCCGGCCGCACCAGCCCAGCACTCCGCATCGCCACCCGCACCACCGTCTTCTCCTCCCCCATCTCCACCCTCACAACTTCTGACCCCGCACTCAGCGGCTTCCCGTCCTTCCCGTAATTCCCGAAATCATACAGATACCGCCACCAGTTGTTCACCCGCCCGTCCGCATTCACCCCAGCCGCCTTCGGCAATCGCTCGAAATACCACCGCATGTAATCCCGGTGCGTATCCCCACCCTCCGGCGACCACGTCCGCACCGACACTTTCTTCGTCTTCCCCGTCAGCTCAGGATAGTTCAGAAAATCATCCGCCCAGCTCTCCACCTCCCGCAGGTTGCTGTAATCATAGTCATGCACCGCGTTAGGCGGCCAGTGACACGTCCCCACCCCGGCCACCCCGCCAGACTGCCCCGCATTCGCACTGAACTTCTCCCAGTTGTTCCGCGGCCGCTTCAAATCCCACTGCCCGTAAATCCGGTTCATCGTGCACTCGGTCCGGTGACTAGCGTTGTGCAGCATCTCCGCCACCCCGCGCTCATAATTGAAGCCGTAAAACGCAAACGGCCGCTTCACCGGAACCTCCGGATACACACCCCCATTGATGAAAAACGCCCCGGGCCCGGCCATCGAGGCCTCCCAGATCCCGAAATAGTGATCGCTGAAGATCCACACTTCATCCACCCGCCCGTCATCAATCATCCCAGCCACCCGCTGCTCCGCAAAAATCCGCGGATAATCCGCCATGTACTTCTCCACCCATCCCTTCCCGCTCCGCCGGTTCCTCACATATTCCTCCACCGTGTACCTACCCCCATCCTCCCGCGCATAAATCTCATCAAGATCACGCCACTCCGCAATCTCCAGCCGCAACCTCCCGCCCGACACCTTCTCCATGTCCTCTATACACCCCTTCGCCATCACCCTCGGATCATTCCACCCGAACAACTCGTGCAGCCGCTTCCCCTCACACACCGGATCATAATTCAACACCAGCACCTTCTGCACCACCGGCGCTATCCCAGCCTCCTCGGCCCTAACACCAAACACCGCCATCACCAGCACGCCAATCAGAAATTTCATCGCTCTCATTTCCCCACAATCCTCCTCTCCTCCTCCCCCCGTGCCCCTCCCTTTCTCCTCCGCATCCCCGGCACCCCACTTCACTTCCCGCAACCTCTCCGCCACCACTCCCAACACCCTTCCCGTCCGCTTCCGGATCCGCCCCCGCATCGACACAGACGGCACCTTCCACCCCGAACGGATTACCACCCGACGACGCCGCGTCAGACAGTAATCCACCCGCCGATTGCTCTTTACCGGAACACCGGCCGGGCCCTTTACTCTGCCCGTGTCCTCCGTCGTCGAATCCCTCCGCCTGATCAGCGAGCCCACAAGGCTCAGACTGCTCCTGCTCATGGATCGCGCCGAACTCACCGTCGCCGAAATCCAGGAAATCCTCTGCATGAAACAGAGCCGCATCTCCACCCAACTCGGCCTCCTCAAAAACGCAGGCCTCGTCCGCGCACGGCGTTCCGGTAAAAACAGCCTCTACAGCATGCACCCGGCCGCCGCCGGCTTCTCCGAACTCATCCGCCGCAGCGCCCCAGAAATCCCCGAAGCCACCGAAGACCGCCGCGGCCTCGAACTCGCCCTCCGCAAACGCGCCGACCACACCCGCGCCTACTTCGACCAACTCGCCGGTAAATTCGGCCGCAGCTACTGCCCAGGCCGCAGCTGGAAAGGCCTCACCGAGGCCCTCCTCCTTCTCATGCCCCGCCTCACCGTCGCCGACCTCGGCGCTGGCGAAGGCACGTTCTCACAACTCCTCGCCCGCCGCGCCGAACGCGTCATCGCCATCGATAGCTCCGAAAAAATGGTCGAATACGGCACCCGCATCGCCGCAGAAAACGGGGTCTCCAATCTCGAATACTGCCTCGGCGACATCGAAGCCACCTCTCTCGACGACGCCTCCGTCGACCTCGCCTTCTTCAGCCAGTCCCTCCACCACGCCACCCGCCCGGAAGCCGCCGTCCGCGAAGCCTTCCGCATCACCCGCCCAGGCGGCCGCATCGTCATCCTCGACCTCCTCAGACACGACTTCGAACAAGCCCGCGACCTCTACGCCGATGTCTGGCTCGGCTTCTCAGAAGTCGAACTCTTCGGCTTCATCGAAGACGCCGGCTTCACCTCCATCCAGATCTCCGTCGTCGACCGCGAACCCGCCGCACCTCACTTCCAAACCCTCATGGCCGTCGCCGACCGCCCCTGACAACTCTCCCGCCCCCCCGCTCTCAACCCTTCTTCACCAGCTCCCACGACTCCTTCCCGTCCTTCATCACCCACCCAAGGCCGTCAATCTCCGCGCGCAGCACATCCGACGCCGCCCAATCCTTCGCCAGCCGCGCCTCCCACCGCCGCTCCGCCAATCGCCGCACTTCCTCCGGAATCTCCACGGCCACTTCCTCTTCCACCGGCAGCTCCAGCCCGAACGCCGCCAGCATGAAATGCAGCCCGCGGTACGCCACCGCCGCCTCCTCGACCGTCATGCTCTCCGCCTTCAACCCGCGCAGCGCCACAAAAACATGCCCTAACGCCTCCGCCGTGTTCAAATCGTCATTCAATGACGCCCACGCCGCCGCAAACGGCCCCGGATCCCCGCCCAGCAGGCTCCCGTAATCCGGCACCGCCGTCACGCCCGCACGATCCCCTAACGCCTTTGCCGCCTTCCCCAGCCGCGCCAATGCCGGCCGCGCCGCCTCCAGCGACGCCAGCGTGAAATTCAACGGCGCCCGGTAATGCGAACCCGCCAGCACATACCTCACCTCCAGCGCCCCGAACCCCTTCGCCGCCAGCTCGTCCAGCGTATACAGATTCCCAAGGCTCTTCGACATCTTCGCTCCATCCACTAGCAGATGCGTCACATGAAACCAGTGCCTGCAGAACTCATGCCCCGTACAGCACTCGCTCTGCGCTATCTCATTCTCATGGTGCGGAAACACCAGATCCACCCCGCCACTGTGCAGATCAATCGTGTCCCCGAGATACTCCCGGATCATCGCAGAACACTCCAGATGCCAACCCGGCCTCCCCTCACCCCACGGCGACTCCCAGTAATTCACCCCGTCCTCCGCCTTCCTCGCCTTCCATAACGCAAAATCCGCTAGCGTGTCCCGCTCGTACTCGTCGTCAGCCACCGACGTCCCCATCCGCAACTCCCGCTCCTTCAACCGCGACAGCCGCCCGTACTCCGGAAACGACGCCACCCGGAAATACACCGACCCATCCGCCGCCTTGTACGCA
>CANHUG010000213.1 GCA_947462995.1 Verrucomicrobiales bacterium
CCCCTTCCTCAACCCTCCCGCCCCACCGCGCAACCCCGTCCGCACCTCCACCTTCCCTCCAACAATCCACCCGCAGACGCAGGACCCTAACCTCCCAATCACCGCACCGATCCATCTCCCGCCCCTGCCTCTCCCGCCCCCCGCGCTTCCTCATACGCCGCCTCCAGGCTCGCCAGGCTCGCCGCATCACTGAACCGCTCCCGCACCGTCGCCGCCGCCGCCGCACCCAGCGCCGCCCACCTCCCCGGATCCCTCAACACCTCAAGAATCGCCCCCGCCAGCAACTCCGGCGACTTCTCCGGCACCAGCAACCCGTCCACCCCGTGCGTCACCGCCTCCGGAATCCCCCCATGCTCCGTCGCAACCACCGGTAACCCCGTCGCCATCGCCTCCAGCATCGAATTCGGAATCCCTTCCTGATCCGAATTTGCCGTCAGCTCGCTAGGATGCAGAAACACATGCCCCCTCCGGTATTCCTCCAGCAACTGCTCCTGGCTCTGCCATCCCTTCAATTCCAGATGCGCACTCAACCCTAGCTCCTCAGCCCGCTCCCTCAACCGGTCATTCTCAGGCCCAGTCCCGCACACCACAAACTTCACCCCCGGAAACTCCCGCACCACCGTCACCAGCGCTTCCAGCGTCGTGTACAATCCCTTCTTCCCGATCAACCGGCACGCCTGCACCAATCGCCACGCCCCATCCTCCGGCACGCGCCGCTCCACCACCGGAAACCGCTCCACCGGCACCGGGGTCCGGTTCAACCGCAGCTTGCTCCCCGGACACCCCAGCAGTCTCAACTCCGCCAGCAGCGACTCACTCCGCGCCAGCACCAGCGCCGCCTTCGCAAACACCTCCCGCAGAATCCTCACATATTCCGGATCCTCCGTGAACTTCACCACGTCCACTCCGTGAAACGACACCACCCAGCGCCCGCCCCACTCCTCCACCATCTCAAGGTACTTCACCGCCTTATGCCCATAGTACACATGCACCAGCGCAGGCTGCCACGCCCGCAGCAGCGCCGGCAGATTGTAAGGATAATACCGCTCCTCCGGCTCCTTCGTGATCGCCCGCGGCGGTGGCCACTGCTTCACCACATGCTTGTACCAGAACCTCAGCAGAAAATTCCCCCGCGGCCGCGGCCGCCTCAGCTTCGTCATCGTCACCACCGGATCCCACGGAAACTGCCCGCCATGCTGCACCTGCTCCGTAAACACCACACTCTCATGCCGCCGCAACCCAGTCACCTGCCGGTAAATGCTCTGCATCTCCGGCTTCAACCACGTCCCGCACACGCTGACCACTCGCGGTCGCTCCAAGGAAGGTGCTGGAATCGGTTTCTGCGCCATGGCTTTCTGCTTCTCCCTCCCACCAGCACCCGCGAATGAGCTTTTGCAAGGGTACTCACCATCGCTGAAAAAACCCGCGCCATGACCCCCTCCGCCGTCTTCCTCGCCGCCACTCTGCTGGCTGCCTCCCCCGCCATCCTCCGCGCCGACTGGCCACAGTTCCGCGGCCCCGAAGGCGACGGCCACGTCCGCTCCTACTCCAACCCTCCCCTCAAATGGAGCAAATCCGAGAACGTCGCATGGCACGTCTCCCTCCCCGGCCGCGGCTGGTCCTCCCCCATCCTCTCCAACGGCAAACTCTACCTCACCACCGCCGTCGTCACCAAAGGCGAGGAAGACAGCCCCAAAGCCGACCGCTCGCTCCGCGCCCTCTGCCTCGACGCCACCACCGGCAAAACGATCTGGGACAAGGAAATCTTCACTCAGGACGGCGCCTCCGCTCCAGACTCCATTCACGCCAAAAACGGCCACGCCAGTCCGTCCCCCATCCTCCACGACGGCCGTCTCTACGTCCACTTCGGCCACCAGGGCACCGCCTGCCTCAATCTCGATGGCTCCAAGGTCTGGGAAAACCGTTCCATCAAATACAACCCCCAGCACGGCAACGGAGCCACCCCCATCATCGCCGCCAACAATCTCATCTTCTCCTGCGACGGCCGCGATAACCCTTTCGTCATCGGTCTCGACATCGCCTCCGGTAAGGTCGCATGGAAATTCGACCGCCCCACCGAAGCCACCCGCAAATTCGCCTTCTGCACCTGCTCCCTCATCTCCGTAAACGGGAAACCCCAGATCATCTCCCCAGGCGCTGACGTCGTCAACGCCCTCGACCCAGCCTCCGGCAAGGAAATCTGGCGCGTCCGCTACGAGGGCTACTCCGTCGTCCCCAAACCTGTCTTCGCCGACGGTCTCCTCTTCGTCAGCACTGCCTTCGATACCCCCGAAGTCCTCTGCATCGACCCCTCAGGCTCCGGCGACATCACCGACTCCCACGTCAAGTGGGTCGAACCCAAATACGCCCCCAAAACCCCATCCATGGTCCTCGACAAGGGGCTCCTCTTCATGGTCACCGACAGCGGCCTCGTCGCCTGCCGCGACGCCAAATCCGGCGAGAAACTCTGGGAATCCGAACGCATCCTCCGCGACTGCTCCGCCTCCCCCATCCTCTGGGACGGCAAGCTCTTCGTCCTCGATGAATTCGGCACCTGCGCCATCCTCGACGCCACGCGCGATTACAAGCTCCTCCATTCTAACAAACTCGAAGGCGAACGCACGCTCGCCAGCATCTGCCCCACCGACAACGGGCTCTTCCTCCGCACCGAAACCGGTCTCTACCACTTCCGCAATCCCTGATGCCTCCCGTCCGCAAAGCCATCATCCCAGCCGCCGGCTTCGGCACGCGCTTCCTCCCGATCGCCAAAGCGGTCCCCAAGGAAATGCTCCCCATCGTAGATCGCCCGGTCATCGACTATGTCGTCGAAGAAGCCGCCGCCAGCGGCATCACCGATATCCTCATCGTCATCAGCCGCGACAAACGCGCCATCGAGGAATTCTTCCACTCCCACCCATCCCTCGAAGCCGCTCTCCGCTCCAAAGGCAAATCCGCAGAACTCGAAATCGTCTCCGCTCCTAACCACCGCGCCCGGCTCCACTTCACATGGCAGCAGGAAATGCTCGGCCTCGGCGACGCCGTCCTCCTCGGCCGCACCTTCGCAGGCAATGACCCCTGCGCCGTCCTCCTCGGCGACACCATCGTCACAAGCTCGGACCCAGCCAACCCGGTCACCGCTCAACTCTGCGCCGCCTTCAACGCCCAAGGCGGTTCCGCCGTCGCCCTCGAAGAGGTCCCCGAAGACAAGGTCTCCCGCTACGGCATCGCCGACGCCTCACCCATCGGTGACCGCACATGGCGGGTCCACCAATGGGTCGAAAAACCCTCGCGCGAATCCGCACCCAGCCGCATGGCCATCGCCAGCCGCTACGTCTTCTCCCCCGCCATCTTCGATTGCCTCGCCGCAACCCCCAAGGGCCTCGGCGGCGAAATCCAGCTCACCGACGCCATGCGGCTCCTCGCCTCCCGCGAACCCATGTTCGGGGTCCAGTTCAACGGCACCCGCCACGACATCGGCAACCCGGCCGGTTTCATCAAAGCCAATCTCGAATTCGCCCTCCAACGCCCGGAAATGGCCGACTCCATCCGCCGCACCATCGCCGATCTGTCAGGTTCCTGACACATCCGCAGCACCCGCGCCGCCGCCGCGCTTCTCCTACTTGAAGTACCGCTGCAGCACCGCCTTCTCCGCAGGCAGCAACGCTTCCTGCCAAAGCGCCGCCCCGCCCTCGCCGCGCCCCGCCGCACCGCCCGACTGAGGCCCCACCGGCGTCCGGTCCAGCTCATGCTTCGCATCCTCCGTCCGGATCACATCCCCAGGCAACGGAGCCCGCGTCTCCTGCCCCGGCAAATTCTCCAGCGCACCCTCCCCTAACGACTCACTCTCCGGCCCACCCCCCAACGGCGACGTCCCCGGCCCGCGCGCCACGCCTCCCTTCCCAGCCCCCTCTTGATCGCCCTCACCTTCTCCTTCTCCCTCGCCCTCTCCTTCCCCTTCTCCTTCACCTTCACCTTGCCCCTTCCCCTTACCTTTTCCTTTCCCCTCTCCTTCACCCTCACCCTCGCCCGCCTTCTCACACTGCCCCGCCGCCGCCTCCAGCTGCTCCTTCAATTCCTTCAACGCCCCCGCATCCATCTTCGGCACCGACGCCGGATCAATCTTCTCCAGCGCCTCCCGCAACCGCTCGCTCAACCCTAACTTCGATTCCGCCAGCCCCTTCAGCGTCGACGCAAACTCCTGCGCCTGCCGCGCCTGCTCCTCCGCCCCGGCCGCACTCTCCGCCGCGCTCAGCTTCTCCAACTGCTTCGCCGCACTCGCCAGCCGCTCACCCTGCCGCCCAGCCTCGCTCCGCACGCCGTCCCGCAACGCATCCGCCGCCTCCAGACTCCCGTGACTGTACTGCTCCCCCGCAGGCTTCGCCTCCAGCGCCGCCAGCTGTTCCTCCAACGCCTCAATCGCCTGCTCCGAAACCGTCTCCTTCAACGCCTCAATCGCCGCCCGGATCTCCTCATGACTCACCGGCGGCGGCATCGCCAATCGCTCCCCAGCCTCCACCGAAACCGGCACCATGAACGCCAGCACACTCAACCCAGCCGCCACCGCCAGCGGCAGCAAGGTCCGCCGCCAGTCAAACCGCAACCCGTCCGCCACCTCCGCAGGCACTTCCGGCCATCCCCTCACCCCTGCCATCGCCGCACTCAACGCATTGTGCATCCCCAACCGGCTCTCCAATCGCACCATCGCTTCCTCCATCGTCAGAAACCGTCGCCGCGCCCTCACCCACGCCACCCCACCGCTCAACACCAGCAACCCCATCACCCCTAACGCTCCCTCCATCGCCGTCACCTCCCACCCGCGACTCCTCGCATACAACACCCCCGCACACCCCACCACCGCCACCCCCGCCGCCAGCGGACAAAACCCAGCCAGCCACCACCCCAGATTCACACGTCTCACCGTGCCCCCCGCAAGGACCCGCCACTTCTCAGCCAATGTCTGCATCTCGGATTTCATCACCCCTCCCATGCACCACCACGCCGCCTCTGCCAACCGCAGTCTCCAGCCCCCCGTTGGCTCAGCGAAACGGAGCAACGAGCGGCTGACTTTGCGCGGCGAGCGAGAATCTCCCGGCATGTAAGGCGTGGCCGCGCCACCTCACTGGCACATCATAGAGGCACAAGGAGTCCTTCAGCTTCAGCCAAGGCCTTTTGCTTGCCATCAAAGCTCAAAAACTCCGCAACTCCCAGATGCAGCGCGGTAGCAACATGGATCACGTCAAATCCACGGTAGCCTTCAGTCCAGGTATATTGCGCAGACAGTCGCTCCGCGATGCTCGCCACATCGGCCCAATCCACAGGGACGACAACGATAGCTCCCATGGCAATGTTGGCGCTGAACTTCGCCAATGCCGCCTGAGCCGTGGTTCGATCGAATCCCTTCGTGGGATCTTTGGCGTGCAGATGGGCTTGCCAGCGGGTGGCCTGCCGGAACTCAAACAACAGCGGCGATGCTATATGAAGCGGCTCGGGCATTTGCGCGAAGTGTTTTGCGGCTTCGGGAGAGTTCGCCTGGTTGCGGAACATCGCACAGAGGAATGATGTGTCAGGATAAGCAATCATCCCTGGTCCTCAGCCAGCTCTGCATCCCTCATGGCTCGCACCTCCTCCATGGAAAAAACCCGATCTCCCCAGACCTCCTTGAGCTGCGCCATGATATCGGGCTTGGGAAATGGCTGAGCCGATGCTCCCGCTCCCACTCCGGTCAGACAGGCGAAAGCACGCCCGCGTTTGATGATTTGCACGGTTTCACCATGCTCGATCCACGAGGAGACGCGCCGGAAATTGTTTCGAAGGTCAGCCACGGTTGCGGTCTTCATGATACATCATATCTATCACCGCATCGCGGCTTGTCAACCTTCCTCAAATGGCAAGACCTCAGCGACCGCAGCGCCTAGGTCTGGTACCAGGCCACAGGACTCCAAGAAGCACGCCAAACACTCCCCCGACACCAGACCTGCAAGCTCAACACCCAGTTCTCCGCGCTCCTCGGCAACGCCTCCCGGATCTTCTTCTCCACCTCCGGCTGCCCGCCCGCACCATCCCGTTGCATTTCCAGCCGCTACCACACCACGCCTTGTCACCCGCAACCTCACACCCGCTCTTCTCCCCACATTCCCCTGCCGCCCATTCCCCTGCCTCCCCTCTCCCCACCAGCATTCCCCTGCCTCCCATTCCTCTGCCTCTCCGCAAGCCGCCAGCCTGCCCGAAGGGCGATGACCCCGTAAGGCGGGACCTGACGCAACGCGGGGGGCTACAACTCCACAGGCATGGCCAGACATGAGCATCGCAGCCCTCCTCGACTGCGACAACACTTCCCTGCTCGGAGTGAACCGGATGCTCGTCGATGCCGACTACCGGCGCTGGGTCGTGCGACAGGTGCGTGATCCGTTCGTGAAGCAGTTCTGGGAACAGGAATTCGAGAACTCCGACCCGCGCTTCATGAGGGAGGCCATCGCGCCGATCCAGTACAAGGTCGGGGCCTTGCTCCAATCTCCGATGCTCCGAAACATTCTCGGGCAGATCAGAACCGAGCGGAGCGAGATAGCCAGCCGCGAGGCTGCCCGAAGGGCGAACCCGCCGTGAGGCGGCGGGTGAGGCAACGCAGGGGTCGTTGGCTGCAGCGCCTAGGTCTGGCAG
>CANHUG010000214.1 GCA_947462995.1 Verrucomicrobiales bacterium
CTCGTCCTCCCCGCCCCCGGTCAGCCATTCCACGTCACCGACACCACCCCGCGCGGCCACCTCCACGCCCAACTCCGCTGGGCCACCCCAGACACGCTCCGCCAGCTCTCCCTCTCCCAGTACGGCTTCAATGTCTACCGCATGACCGACGCCTTCGTCCTCAGCCGCGGCTACCAGAACTCCACTCCCACTCGCGCCCAGCTCGCCGCCGATCTCGCCGCTGGCAACGCCATCCGCATCAACCGGCTCCCCGTCCTCGCCGACCGCGACTACGACGCCGCCTCCGTCACCGACCCCGCCAACACCACGTTCTTCATCGCCGACGATAACAAGGTCTTCAACGGCGGCACCGCCTTCGTCGACGCCTCCAACCACTGGTACTTCTGCACCGCTCGCGATATCCTCGGCCGCGACGGTTCCGTCTCCCAGGGCCGCAAGGTCACCATGTGCGACCGCATCGCCCCGCTCCCACCAACGAATCTCGCCGTCACCAGCGAAACCACCTTCGCCGCCGGCACCAGCAAACAATGGCTCCGCGTCAAATGGAACACCCCGGAGACTAACGACGCCTCAGGCTTCCTCAAGTACTACATCTACCGCTGGACCAACCCGGACCAGATCGCCGTCAACCAGCGCTCCCTCGCTCCAGCCCCCGCCGCCGCCAACCCCGCCCTCATCGGCACTGTCAACCACGTCGCTGGAACTTCCTCCTACTCGTTCGACGACACCGGGCTCCCCGGCTCCCCCGTCCAGCCCGCTAACAACGGAATCACGTTCTGGTACACCGTCAGAGCCGTAGACGACAGCTCCTGCCAGAACGTCTCCGGCAACAGCGCCCCGCAATTCGGCGTCCTCCGCGACCGCGAGGGCCCTCCCGCCGCCACCGGAGATGTCCTCATCACCTGCTACAGCCCTGCCGCCAAATTCCGCAGCGCCACTCTCACCAACAACCCCACCGCCGACCAGAGCCGCTCACAAATCCACGCCAACATCCTCGCCGAAGCCACTACCCCGGGCCTCGACGAAAAAGCCACCGCCGAATTCTGGTACGGCAGCACGCTCCTCGGCATCGTCGCCTTCAAAATGGAACCCGGTGCCACCGCCCTCCGCGCCCGTCTCCTCCACGACTTCGACCCGGTCCTCTCCTCCATCCGCGACATCAATTGCTACATCCGCACCGGCACCGGCAAGCGCTCCGCCATCGCCTTCATGGCCGGACAGCTCACACCGACTAACAACGCCACGCAGACCGCCTCCATCATCTTCGACGCATCGGTCTCCACAGTCAATCAGCCCGCCAGCACCGCCAACGAATGCGGCAATCAGCACGAACCCTCCAACCCCGCCAGCGACGAACCCAACTACCCTCACGTCGTCTTCGCCCCGCCCCTGACCTCCCGCGAATACAAGATCTTCCGCCGCGTTGACGACGGCGATCTCTCCCTCATCAAGCAAGGCACCTACCCGGCCGGCACGCTCGCCCCGCAAACCATCCCCGATGACGCCGTGCCAGCCACCGCCGCCGAGGTCTGCTACTACGTCCAGTGCTTCGACGAACACGGCAACCCCAGCCCCATGGCCCTCCTCGGCTGCATCGAAAACTGCGCCCCGCTCCAAGCACCCATGCTCGCCACCATCGAAGCCACCGGCAACTCCGCTTCCCCCAAAATGAAGCTCCGCTGGTTCTGCCCTCCCGCCGGTGTCACGCGCTTCGAAATCTTCCTCCACCGCGCCAGCGGCGATTACACCCTCGCTAACGCCGGCCTCTCTTCCGACAAGGCCGCTCACCCAAACTTCCAGCCGTTCAACAGCACGCAGACGACGTTCGACTTCAGCATCTTCGAAACCGCCTCCCTCCAGTCGCTCGCCGCCGTCCAGTCCGCCGAACACTCGGTCGAACTCCCCTGCGCCCTCGGCGATGTCAGCCGCGTCATGATCCGCGCCGTCGGCAATGGCGACTTCAACAACCGCTGCGTCGGCCCGCTCAGCAATGGCGAGGAATTCTCATGGACCGGCAGCGTCGCCTCCACCGCCGTCGACGTCCCATGGCCCGCCCGCCCGCTCCCACCCAAAGACTCCGCCGCCTTCCCCGATCTCACTCCCGTCTGGCTCAACCCCAAACGCGCCTCCCTCGGCGTCGGACTCCCCATCGGCCAATTCACCATGACCGACCGCACATGGCTCACTCCGCCAGCCCTCGGCCCCAATGACGAGGTCCCCCAGACCATCATCCCAGCCACCGGATCGGTCGCCTCCACGCTCCGCAAAAACGCCGACCTCGCCTCCAAGGAATCCGGTCCCTTCGCAGGCTCGCTCCTGCCCTGCGTCCTCTTCCGCTATCAAGTCCCCAACACCAAATACCCCACCGTCTCCGGCGACGTCGTCCAGGTCTCGCCCATGCTCGAAGACATCGCCCACCAGACCACCACCTACCCTAGCAGCTCCGGCGGCACCGCCCAGGCCCACATCGTCAAGGATCCGTTCGTCGCGGGCATCGATCTCGATCCACTCGAACCGCTCTCCGTCACCGTCCTCGCTCTCGATCGGCAACCCGTCGTCCGCGGCGCCGAATACAAATACCTCTTCGTCCGCTTCAAAGGCCGCACCAAGGAAATCGACCGCGTCATCCCAGCCTCCGGCAGCATCACCATCCCCTGACGCTCGCCGCCGCCACCCACGAAGCCCAACCCTAGCCACTCGTCTCCTCCGATGAAACTCATCACCGCTCTCGTCTCTCTCCTCAACGCGGTCGCCGCCTCCGCAGCCCTCGTCCACGACTCCGGCACCGAATTCTCCTCCTCCGGTGACTTCAACGCCGACGGCTTCCCAGACGTCGTCGTCGCCTCCCGCGACACAGGCATCTTCCGCATCGGCTTCGGCTCCGCCGCCGGCCCGTTCTCATGGAGTCAGCCCCAATCCTCAGGCATGTCCTCCATCTCCGCCATGGCCGTCGGCAGGGTCCTCTCCACCACTAACGACTCCATCTTCTTCGCCTCGCCGGAAGCCAACCGCATCACGCACGTCACCCCCGCCTCCCCCGTCTACAACCCGCTCAGCGACTTCTTCTCCTCCGGCGTCGGCCCGAAAGTCGTCGCCGCCATCGACATCCCCGGCGGAAACCCGGCCAACACCGCCCACCTCGACCTCATCACCGGCAGTGTCCTCAACCCCGCCGCCCAACCCTCCTCGCTCCGCTCGTTCCGCAGCAATGGCTCACCCTCAATGACCACGCTCGGCACCGTCGCATCCTCCGACCAGTGGATCCGCGCCCTCGCCTTCAAACCCTCCTCCGCCGCCGCCGAACTCATCCTCCTCCAGCGCGAATCCTCCGGCACCGAATCCGCCACCGTCTACAGCGTCGCCTCGGGCACACCCGCCGCCATCCCTGGCCTCGCCATCTCCGGTCTCACCTCCGGCACAAGGTTCGCCTTCGGCTCGTTCGACGCCCCCCAGACCGACATCTTCGCCTCCGTCCCCGGCAGCGCTTCCGTGGTCGTCCGCCGCCTCAATGCCGCCACCAACGGCTACACCAGCACCATCACCCGCACGCTCCCATCACCCGTTAGTCAGCTCCACGTCATTCACAACGGCCTCACCAGCCAGGTGCTCGTCATCCACTCCTCCGGCAGCGTCGTCATCTACAACTACTCCAACGCCGCAGGCTTCGTACCCGCTGCCTCTCTCACCCTCGCCAACGCCCCGGGCGTCCCCTCCGGCGCGACCATCACCAGCGACGGCAGCTTCCAGCTCCTCTTCGCCTCCTCCGCCAGCCAGCCTTCCTCCAACCTCTGGCGATTCTCCGCCTCCGGCGGTCTCTGGAGCCAGCAAGGCACCGACGCCCTCCCCAAAACCAGCGCCTTCTCAGGCATGGCCAATGTCGTCTACCTCAACTCGCCTCCCTTCATCACCGCTTCCCCTCAGGTCCTCCGGCTCTCCTCCATCGGCGATTGGACCGATTCCGTCATCCTCGCCGGCGCTCCTCTCTCCGCCCTCGCTAACTGGCGCGACGACCTCGGAGCTTCTCTCGGTCTCGGCTCCGCTTCCCCACTCAGTCTCGGCTCCGCCCCAGCCTCCGCCCAGTCCGCTCTCTACAACCAGTGGCGGCCCACCATCTCTCTCTTCTGGCTCGAATCCAAAAGCGGCGCGGTCAACGAGGAGGTCTCCATCTCCCCAGGCAGCGGCTCCTACCGCGAAAGTCAGCGCATCACCCTAACCCCACGCTCCGGAGCCAGCTCCATCTTCTTCCGCACCAGCCCAACCGCTCAGTTCACCCAGTACTCCGCCCCCTTCCCCCTCTACACAGACACCACCCTCGAAACCTACGCCCTCTCCAATGGCGCTCCCTCCGCCATCCAGAAGGCCTCCTTCACCTTCACCAATCCCCCGCACCAGCAGGACTCGGACAACGACGGGGTCCCCGACTTCGTCGAACGCGCCCTCGGCCTCAACCCTTCCTCCGGCCCCGACTCCGACGGCGACGGCTTCACCGATCTCGAAGAACTCCTCGCCGACACCGACAGTAACGTGGCCTCCAGCAAACCCGAAAAACACGACCCCTCCGCCGCGCGCTTCGACATTCACGCCTCCGTCTCAGCCCTCAATGGCCTGACAAATTCCCCGGCCGCCCCCGCCGACGACGAAGCCATCACCGCCCGCGATGTCGCCTCTTCCCAGTTAGGCTCCGCCCCGACCGCCAGCAGCAACGGCACCGCCGACCTCTCCGTCCAACCCGTCGATTCCTCCCTCCGGTTCCTCTCCCTCGCCACCCCCGCCAGCTTCCCGCTCGTCGGTTCCGCCCCGGACTCCATCCTCGGCCGCGAAATCATCGCCCTCCAACCCATCCCCGACGGACTCAGCATCTCCGTCCCGTTCACCTACAACCCTAACGCCCCGGCCACCCAGGCCGGCGCATGGATCGCCGCCGCCAAATCCGCCTACGCCGCCGTCCAACCGGCCTCCGCCGACGCCACCCTCGACACCACCGCCACTCTCGCCACCATCCTCTTCGAATGGGGCCTCACCGGAATCGCCAGAGACCGCGGGCTCATCGATCCCGCCAAAAAGCTCTGCTTCACCAAATGGCGCCCCTCCGACGAATCCGACGCCTCCCTGACCGCGCTCTCGCCCGATGACCTGCGCTCGCTCGAAGCCCCGCCCTCTCCCGCCGAAGCCGCCACCACCGCTTCCATCCTCGTCCGCCCAGCCTTCGAAGCCCTCTCCAACGCGCTCCGCCAACCCGCCGCCGCCAGCCTCCGCACCGTCGCCACCGAGGTCTACCGCCTCAGCAGCGCCCTCGGCAGTGACTCACCCGGTCTCTACGACGCTCCCATCGACGCCCTCCGCCACTTCGCATGGAACGGCACGCTCCCCGAAGCCTATTTCGAAGAATCGTCCCTGAACACCGCCGACGTCGCCGCCGCCCGCGCCCTCGCCACCACACTCATCTCCACCGCCTTCCAATCCCGACCGCTCGTCACCATCAATGTCACGCCGTCGCCCGCCCCCGTCGCCGGTGCCACCGCCGTCGACTCCGTCCCCTCCGGCCCGCGCTACGCCCTCATCGACGACCACCGCCAACCCTTCAATCTCCCAGCCGCCTTCAATCTCCCGTCCGGCAGCACCATGACCGTCATCGGCTACTCCGACCGCGACGCCATCAACGGGCTCTCCTCCATCGAGGTCGTCTCCGTCCTCGTCTCCTCCCTCGGCGCCCCCAGCCCCGACGACTCCGACGGCAATCTCCTCCCAGACGCATGGGAACTCGCCTTATTCGGAGCCATCGGCCAAAACCCATCCAGCAGCGGCGACGGCTCACCCTACTCGCTCCTCCAGGAATACCTCGACGGCACCGACCCGGGCTGCGCCACCGACTCCCCGGCCTCCCCTCCCGTCACCATCGGCATCTCCAACGTCCGCATCGCTCCCGTCCCCGGATCCTCAGGCATCCGGCTCTCCTTCGACTTCCCCGCCTCCTACGCCAACCGCTTCAAGGCACGCTTCCTCTCCAGCGAAAACATGACCCAATGGGAAGACCTCCCCGAAGCCACCCACAGCAGAGGCACCTTCGCCCACGACACCACCATCACCACCCCCAACCGCTTCTTCCGCGCCCACGTCAGCCTCAAATAATCACCACCCCCACGATTTCATGGAACTGTCTGCTTGCGCCCCGCTCAGTGGATTTGCTACCTCCATACCTTGCAGTCGGCCCGCTCCGGCGCATCGTGTCCGGCATCAGACCTCCAACCATGAAACCCTCCCTCGTCCTCTCCCTCCTCGGAGCCGTCCTCTCGGCCGTCTCCCTCACCGGCTGCCTCGACCCAGCCACCCTCAACGCCCTCTCCGGTCCCCAATCCGGTCCCGGCTACTACCCGCCACAACCCCAGTACGGCGGCCGCCCTCCCGGCTACTACCCCAACCAGCAGCCCTACTACCCCAATAACAACGGCTACTACGGCAACCACCCAGGCTACTACGACCAGGGCCCCGGCTACTACAATAACAACAACAACAACCGCCCAGGCCCATGGCAGGGCAACAAGTCAGGCGTCTATGACACCGCCTACCGCGCCGGTCAGGACGACTACTACCGCGGCAAGGACAAGCACATGACCAATCACAAGAAGCTCTAC
>CANHUG010000215.1 GCA_947462995.1 Verrucomicrobiales bacterium
ATTGCATGATGAAGTTTCAGCAAACCAACTGCTTATACCGGAAATGGAGGAGACTTTTCGGACAGGATGCTTTGATTCCTGATCAGGCTGGGGATAGCACAGATTGCGTGACAATTCCGGATTCACCCCTGTCAGCACCGCGGCTACCCGTGCTGCGTTCACCGTCCGGTTGAAATGCCGCTCCGCATACGCCCGCGCTGCCGCTCCCATCCGGGTCCTCACCCCCGGATCCAGCGCCTCACGCATCGCCGCCACATGCGCCTCGGCATCGCCGGGCGCGCACACCCAGCCCGCACCGCTTTCCAGGATCCAGCGCCCGATACTGCACGATGCCGACCCGGTGAACAAGACGGGTCTTCCCGAAAAGAAAATCCCCTGCAGCTTGCTCGGGACCATCGTGCCGTCCCACCGCGGATCGAGCGACGCCAGATGCACATCGCCGCTCGCCAGATGGGCCGGGAGATCTCCCTGGGCCACATAGTCACCGAGCGTCGGCACGGCATTTTCCCACTCCCCCTCCTTCACCGCCATCTCAACCTCCCGCCGCCGTCCGCCCCTCCCGAAAAACGCCAGCCTCACCCCCTCGCCGCTCAACCGTCGCCCCGCCGCAATCACATCTCCGAAACAGTGCCCCAATCCCATGTTCCCGGAATACAGAAACACCGTCTCCCCATCCCCCCATCCCCGCGCCTTCCGCAACGTCTCCATCTCCCCATCTCCCGCCGTCCGACCCGCCGTCTCCCACAACGCGACCCATTCAGCCTTCCTCCCCGCCCCGCAATACGCCGCCAGCTTCTCCGCCATGTCCGGCCCCAACCCCAGCACCGCCACACTCCGACGCCCCCCAAACCCGAACCGCGCCACCCCGCGCAGCATCCGGTGCACCATCCCACCCTCACGGATCATCCCGTGCCCCAGCATCACATCCGGATACACATCCATCACCCAGTGCGCATGCCGCGCTCCCCGCAGCCAGCTCGCCACCCGCACCAGCACCGACAAAAATGGCGGCGTCGTCAGCGCCACCATCACATCCGGCCGCGGCCCCACCATCAGCAACCGCGGCACCATCGCCACATAATACGACGCGTAATCCAGCAGCTTCGCCAGCTTCGAAGCCCGACCGAACGACAGCGCCTTCATCCGCTTCACCCTCACTCCTGCCTCTCCTCCTGTCTTCTCAACCCCATCTCCAGAACCTCCATACCCCCCAGTCGCCGCCAGCACCGTCACCGCATGCCCGCGCCGCACCAGCTCCGTCGCCACCGCCTCCAGCATCACCCCAGTCGGGGCCACATCCGGCGGATAGTACTGATTGGCAAAAACGATGTGCATGTTCTGGGTGCGCTCAGGCTGCTGGTTCCCTTCCCGAGCCCGGCCTCGCCGGCACTCCGTTCACCGATGCTCCCGCCGGCACGTCTTTGGTGACCACCGCCCCCGCACCGCATCGACTCCCCGGCCCAAACGTCACCCCCGGTGCCACAAACGCCTGCGCCCCGATCCAGCAACTGTCACCCACCACAATCGGCCCCGTGATCAGATCAAATCCCACCTTCCCGAAATCATGCGACCCCGTACACAAAAACGCCCGCTGCGACACACACACACTCGATCCTAGCGTCACCCGGTCCAGGCTCAGAATCAGCACCTCATCACCAATCCACACATCATCCCCGCACTCAAACCGCCACGGAAACGTAATATTCACCCGCGACCGAATCACCACCCCTCGCCCCACCCGCGCCCCGAATGCCCGCAACAGGCAGACCTTCACCGGCGAGGGCACCGGCAGCCACGTCCCGAACACCACCGCCCGGCAGACAAACCACAACGCCTCCTTCCATCGCGGCACTCCACGCTGAAACTCCTGATTGGTGAACTTCGAAAGATCAATCATCGCTCTCATTCAGTCGCCCGCAGACACCCATTCAAGGCCCGGTACTCACAGCAGCACATTCCCGTTTCTCACCTCTCCCGAGCCACTTTCGCCACCAGATGCCGACAGTCCATTTTTACCAATCATAACCGCCGGCCACGTTGAGACTCAATCCTGTTCCCCTACCCTGCTGGGAGCGGCGGGCGCACCCAGCACGCCCGGCCCCATGCCCCGCCGCCGCCGCTCGCCCAACGCTCGCACGGTCGGCTTCGACCGTTTCGAGGGACGTACCCACTTCACCACCCCAGCCAGAAAAAGGCCGAAAAAGAATGGGAAAAGCACCAGAAGAGTGATGTCCCGCCCCAGGTTGAACGTGAGAACCATGCCACACAAATACAGCAGCATCCACGCCGGATCTTTTCCCAGCAGATCCATCCGAGCCAGCATCGCCACCCACAAAGCCATCAGCAGCGCCGCAGCGAGCGGACCGAACAGCCTCCCGAAATTAGTCACGCCTTGGCCGATCATGCCCGTCGAGATGGTCGCCGTCACCTCACCGCTGGGGCCGGAGGCCGTTTGTCCGCGCGCCACCGCATAATCAAGGCCGATCGTTGGCTTGTCCTTCCAGATCGCCCTCGGCACAATATTCACCAGCTCGGCGAAATAGCGCTCGCCACCGTTCGGAACATACGCGCCCGTCGTGATGAACGAATCGATCCACGCAAGTTCCTCAAACATGTTAAGCCCCTCGTGGTGCACCCCATCCAACTCGTTTTCACCGGATAGCGCCGCCTCGATGTCGAACAGCATCCCGCTTCGATTCGTCAGGACCACGGCGAACCAGAAATTCACGGCGGCGAAAACAGCCGCCATCATCCCCAGCTTCAACAGCAGTCCGCCCCGGAGGCGCAGGAACACCCACGTGAGCACTCCCGGCAGGACAATCACCAGCATCGTGTTTCGCGTGCGGTCAAAGATGAAAGTCGGGAACGCCAGCAGACAGATCAGTACCGACACAACGCGAATCCATGGAGTCCGGGCGATCGCGGTGATCACCCCCACTCCCGCCAGAAGGAAAATCTGAAGGTACATCGCAAGCGATAGCAACGCGGAAAACCCGCCTCCGATCTGGCCTCGGGCCCACGGCCTGGCAATCCGGCCCGCGTAAGGGGCAAACAGGCCCACCACATCGCCATCGACCCGCACCATCGCGATCACCGTCAACAGCACCCATGCAAGGAAAAGACCGACCGCCAGTTGGTTCATCTGCTGCTGAAAATCCCGCCGCTCAAAACGATGCGTCTCGATGTAGCGCACCACAAAGCTTTTGCCCCTCAGTAAACGACGGTTGATCATCCGGTGCACCGGTTTCGCCATGGCAAGAAATCCCACCGCAAACAGCAGTACCTGCCACCACGCCGAATCAAGTGACTCGTCCCCGATCATAATCCGGTAGGTTGTGTAGTCGTTGTAGAACACGTCCGCAATATACCATGCGCCAACCGTGCCCAGCACCATCAGGGCGGGGAACCCCCAGGCCTGCCGACGCTCGCGCCACGCCCACACCCCTCCCACGCCAAACACTAGCAGCACCAGCCAGAACTGAAACGGCAGTAGTTCAATCACATCCATCGCTTTATCTCCAATCCCGAAATGGCATCTCTCATTCTAATTCCACAAACGCCGGACGCAAGCCGTCTCCCAGCACCCACCGGTACACCTCCGCCATCTGCGCCGCCACCTGCGGCCACGTGTACCGACTCTCCACCAGCGCCCGCCCCGTGCCCCCCATCTCCCGAAGGTCCGCATCCGATGCGCCAAAAAGGTCACGCATCCCGCTGGCAATGCTCTCCGCATCCGTCCCGATGCGACGCGCCGCTCCCGCTGCAAAACCCTCCGGCAGATTGCAGTGATCCGTCATCAGTACCGGCAGTCGGTACGCCCACGCTTCCAGAACCGACATCGGCAATCCCTCGCTGAAACTCGGCAGTATAAATGCATCGGCTCGCCGCAGCAGCGCATCCTTCGTCTCCCCGAACGCCGGTCCCGCAAAACAAACCTCAGCATCGCAGGCCATTGCCCCGCTCGCCAATTCCGCCGCCGGTACATCCGCCCACCTCAACCCGCATTCCGTCGCAACTTGCTTCAACTCCGCCTCATGCCCTCCTTGGTCCCAACCCGCCACTGCCAACTGCCAGCCCTCATCCGACCGGGCACCGCTTCTGGCACTCGCCCACGCCTTAAGCGCATTCACCAATCCCTTTTTGGGATGCAGCCTACCCAGAAACAGAAGCATCCTCCTGCCTGTCTGCACCCGTTCAATCTCAGGCAGCGCAACCCCATTCGGTATGATCGCAACAGGATTACGCAAACCATACGACCGGAAATCCCTCAGTTCCTTCGCTGTGTTGGCCTGAAGAAACGTCGCTCCACGCAGCATCGACCGCTCATACACTAATCCCGCCAGTCGCTTTTTCCAGCGTGAGTTGGCCAGCGCCCAGCCCTCCAGCATGCCATTCGGAGTCACGCCATATGGCCGTCGGTTCCCCTTGGCCCATCGGATCGTAGCAACACTCGGATACATCCAAAGGGCATGCAGATGCAGCAGATCAACGTCCGCTTCCTTCAAACCAGCCATCAATCCACTCGAATAACCAAACGATGCCGGCCCCTGCACCGGGTACACTCGCGCATGAATCCCCCTCCACCGCTCGCGATCATGTTGCCACTCCTCATCATCAAGGCCCAGCGCATGCATTTCAAAACCGTGCCTCTGCAGCTCGTGCGCAAGTGCGCACTCGATCTCAAATATCCCACCCAGTTTCCGACTGAGCGACGGCGAAAGATATCCGATCTTCATCAGCTTAAGGTCGTCACTTCGCACGCAAATCCACCCCGCACAGCAAACTACCACCCGAACCCATACTGCCCCGATTCTCCAACCACCGCTAAGCTTCTTTCATAATGTCAGCCCAACCACCCC
Organism: Verrucomicrobiales bacterium; assembly: GCA_947462995.1. Lineage (GTDB taxonomy): Bacteria > Verrucomicrobiota > Verrucomicrobiia > Verrucomicrobiales > V1-33 > V1-33. The sequence continues at coordinate 4,860 of CANHUG010000215.1, forward strand.
TCACCGGCAGCACAACAGATTCAGCAGCGCCTTATCCAACACCCCGGCTCGCTTCGGCCCCTCCTCCATCGCCTTCTCCGCCGCACCCTTCAACCCGGCCGCAAACCGCTCAGGACCCCACTCCGCAATCACCCGCCGCCCCGCCTCCCCCATCGCCGCCCGCGCTTCAACGGACATTCCGGACACCTTCACGAGCAAGCCCGTCAAGGCACCCACATCCAGCGGATCAAAGGCATACCCCGTCTCCCCCGCCACCACCAGATCCGGCGCGCACCCGCATCGCTCCGAAACCACCACCGGAAGCCCGCACGCCATCGCCTCATTCACCACCAGTCCCCACTGCTCTTTCGTGCTCGCATGCACAAACGCTCCGGCATGCGCGTAAAACCGCGGCAGTTCCTGAATCTGCCGAAACCCCGGCAGGTACACCGTCCTCGCACTCGCACCGCCTCCTTCGGCCTCCCACGGCGCACCCGCGACAACCACCAATCCTAGTCCTTCTGCATGCGCCAGTAGCTCACCCCTCAACTCTCCATCGCCCAGCAGCACCAGTGGCCACCCACCACCCGCCCCTTCTCCAGTCGCATACCGCGCCTGTGCTTCCAGCAGCCGGAATAGATTCTTCTTCTCAATGAATCGGTTCGACGCCAGGAAATAGGGCGCTCTCACCGAATCTTCCCTGCGCCACCGCCCGCACTCTGCCTCATAATAACCGTTCTCCACTGCGTCATACCCCAGAAACACCGCTTCCTCCCGCATCCCCTGCTCAAAGATGTACTTCCGATGCGGCGTGCCGCCTACAAGCGCCGCCCCGCACAACCCAATCACCCGTCGCCTTACCTCCCCTTTCCATCCCTCCGCCGGTCCATCCAGTCCTGACGTCTCGGACATCATTACCACGGGCCGACCGCGTTCAAGTGACCACCTCAGCGCTTCCAGCGCAAGACGGTCCGCCCATCCCGGCACGGCCACCACATCCACCTCCGCAGCGTCAAGGATCGAACGCAATCGCATCCGAAACTCCCGCTTCGTCAGCGCCCCGGCCGGTCCCTCCGGATTCACCACCCGCAGCCCCAACCGCCCCGGCGATTCATGATCCCATGCGTACTCGGCACTGCTCCCGCCCCCGGCAATCCCCACCGCTTCACACCACCCGCCGCACCCAGCCAGACGCGCCAGATGATACGGACCATACGAACTGAATATCAATGCCACCTTCATACTGTTACTCATCGTCCATCCTCAGCTCTCCAGACACGCAGATTCCACACCCGCCTCCCTATCTGCCACTCCCTCCCCCCCGCATCGCCGCAACTCGCAACCAAGGTCATCCAGCGTGAAGGCCGGCGCCCGGACACCTCTCAACGGCAAACGCCCCCTCGCCTCGCGAATCGCCGCCGCGATCCCCTCCGCCGAAACCTCCTCAATCACGAACCCGTTCTCCCCCGCACGCACCGCCTCACCACAGTACCGCGACGCCAGCACAGGCAGCCCATGAGCCATCGCCTCCAGTTGCGTCAGCGCATACCCATCAGATAGCGTCGGCAGAATAAACAGGTCGGCTGCCTGATAGTACCCTGCCACCATGCTCCGCGGCACCGGCCCTACCCACCGCACCATCGGTAGATCAGCCCACGCCGCAGGGTCAATCTCACTCGGACCCGCCAGCGTCAGTTCCACCGCCTCGTCCCGCAAAAGCCGCATCGCCTCCAGCAATCGAGCAACCCCCTTCCGC
>CANHUG010000216.1 GCA_947462995.1 Verrucomicrobiales bacterium
CGCCGCCGCCGACTTCACCATCAATCTCCTCAAACACTTCCCCGGCGCCATGCTCGGCACCGTCACCCTCCCCAGCGGCCGCTCCAAAGACCTCCAGCGCCGCCGCCTCAACGTCGCACGCAACGTCAACAACGTCTCCAAACGCGCCGCCGATCAGGGCCTCAAGTGCTCCTATCACCCAAACAGCCCTCCCGCCTCCATCGTCCGCACTCAGGAAGACTACGACGTCGTCCTCAGCAGCCTCGACCCCAAAGTCACCGGCTGGACCCCGGACGTCGGCCACATCATCCGCGGCGGCATGGACGTCATCTCCACCCTCAATAAGTGGGCCCATCTCGTCAACCACATCCACTACAAGGACTTCTCCGGCGACGGCCCGGAACCATGGGCCCAGATGGGCACCGGAAAACTCGACTTCCACAAAATCACCGAGTGGCTCGTCCTCCGCAACTACTCCGGCTGGATCATCTGCGAAGACGAAGCCCACGTCGCCGTCGACGACCCGGACGGCGTCACCATCCAAAACGGTCAGTGGTGCAAGGAAAACCTCGCTCCCATCGTCGGCTGATCACCCACCCCTCTCCCGAACGCCCGGTCCGCGCCTCACCCGCGCCGACCGGGCGTTTCTTTTTCCCCCATCCCCCACCCGCCCCGCCCCGCCACCCTTCCGGTTGCCCCAAACCATTTCTGCCGGACATTCCTCCCAAGCCCCCCCCAGCTCCCGCACCATGAAATCTCTGCTCTCCGCCGCCTCGGTCGCCCTTCTCTCCTCCGCCCCGGCCTTCGCCCAGGCCCCCGCTAACGACAACTTCGCCAGCGCCACCATCATCCCCACCCCCGGCACCGTCTCCGGAACGAACGTCAACGCCACTTCCCAGGCCGGAGAACCTTCCCCACACTTCCAGAACGCCGCCGTCACCGGCTCCGCCCCGCGCACCGTCTGGTTCACATGGACCCCAGCCGAATCCGGCCTCGCCTCCATCTCCCTCGTCGCTCAGGGAACCGGCACCGCCGCAGGCATCATGCACGCCAATGCCTACCTCGGCGCAGCCCTCTCCTCCATCTCCCGCATCGGCTCCACCACGTCCTCCGCAGGTGCCGCCGGCCCACCCGCCACCCCCGGCACCGCACGCCCAGGCAATCTCGTCGCCGTCACCGCTGGCACCCCCGTCCGCATCCAGGTCTCCGGCAACTCCACCACCGCCGCCTCCCCCTTCGACCTCACCATCACCACAGAACGCCACGGCCGCGTCGTCCTCCCCTTCTTCTCCAACTGGGACTGGCTCCACCCCATCAACGGCGAAAACCCCACCACCGACGCCTCGTGGAACGCCACATGGAAACTCCCAGGCAACACTTCCTCCTACAACAACACCCCAGCCCTCGCCTTCTCCCTCTCACGCCCAGCCCCCTTCGGCTTCGGCGGCATCGACCTCGCACCAGGCACCGCCACCTCCATCAACACCGCCGCCACCGGTGCCAATAACAACGCCGCCTACTTCCGCTCGTCCTTCACCCTGACACGCGAAACATCCAACCTCTGGGCCCAGATCCTCGCCGACGACGGAGCCTACATCTACATCGACAATCTCCCCGGCATCCCCGTCCACATCGCCGCCACCCTCACCAACACTTCCTTCACCACCTCCACCGCTCACAACGGATGGAGACCACAAGCCCCTAACCACCTCACCGGAGCCATCCCCGCCGCCAGCGCCGCCGCCCCCGTCCCCGGCTGCCGCGCCTACACCCCCACAGGCTTCGATAACGAAAAACAAACCCGAATGGTCTTCCTCGGCGGTCTCACCGGCCGTCTCGCCGCAGGCAACCACCGCATCGCCGTCTCCGTCCACCAGAACAACAACACCAGCTCGGACATGGGCTTCGCCCTCTCCCTCCTCGACCTCGACCCACGCCCTCTCCCTCCATCAGGCCTCAGCATCTCCTTCACCGACGTCCCATGGGTCAACGGCTCCACCACCGCCACCGTCATCCCAGTCGCTGAACACCACTTCGCTCCCAGCTCCGGCCAGTCGGACCTCGCATGGTTCATGGTCTCCCCCACCCTCCGCGGCACCACCGATCTCTCCGGCGGCTGCGTCGTCAGCGAAACCCTCGACGGCTCCGCCCAGAAGGTCCTCCGCCTCCGCGACGCCGAAGCCTCACGCTTCGTCACCGAACCCGTCAGTGTCTCCGGCCTCGCCACTCTCGGCGCCTCCATCCGCGTCCGCACCAACGACTCCTCCAGCGGCTTCGAAACCCTCGACAACCTCCGCGTCTTCATCGAACTCAGCTCCGACGGAGTCAACTTCGCAGAACCTTCCCCACCCGCTGAACTCGTCCCGCTCCTCTCCGGCGCAGCTCTCCTCGACGCCTTCAGAGACCAATGGCACTCCCGCGGCACCCAGATCACCACCAGCGGCGCTTCCGCCGCCCGACTCGTCATCCAGGGCGGCACCGACTCCACTAACGAAACCATCTGGTTCGACGACGCCACCATCAGCCCATGCCTCGTCACCGCCGCAGTCTCCAGCATCACCTACGATAACAAAGCCGACAACGACCGCTCCAACGACGCCGTCAGCTTCACCCTCACCGTCGACGGCGCAGGCACTTCCTCCCCCCAATGGACCACCTCCGGCTTCGGCCCGGGCTCGGAAGTCACCTCCACCTTCGGCACCGCAGGCGCTCTCACCATCACCCGCCCAGCCACCGACGCCGCCGGCGTCCCCCAGAACATCTCCTTCCGCGTCGAGGAACAAGGCAATCCCTCCTGCTTCTCTAACGTCTCCGTCACCATCCCCACCGCCGTCCTCAGCACCACGTTCGCTCCCACCGGCTTCTCCCGTCTCCCCGGTGCCGACGCCGCGTCCCCGGACGACGACCTCTACTCGTTCTCCATCACCCCAGCAGGCACCGCCCTCGGCAACTCATGGGAAGCCCGCTCCTCCGACGCCGCCAACTCCCTCCTCGGCACCGGCCCCTACGGTTCCCCCACCTCCCTCTCCATCCCCGTCTCGACCACCGCCATCGTCATCATCGACCAGTCCGACCCCACCATCCGCCGCACCATCCCCATCTCCCCAACCGGCCTCCCCATCGCCATGGGCCGCAATCGTCTCGCCGGCTCCTCCGTCATCTACAGTCTCCCCGGCACCGTCGCCCCAGTCTGGCGTCAGGCCTCCGCCCCAGCCACCGGCGATACCGAATTCCCCATCGATTCCCTCACCTCCGTCTTCAATCTCGCCCGCGTCGCCGTCCCCGGTGAAGGGCTCCTCGAATCCGCCTCCATCCCCACCGCCGGCTTCCAGAACGTCAGCGTCCTCGCCACGCTCCGCGCCTTCGAAAACAGCGTCACGTCAGGCTTCGAATCCAATGACACGTTCCGTCTCGAAGTCGAACTGACACGCGAAGGCGGCCTCACCGAACGGGTCAATCTCATCACCGGCCTCCCCGCCGACAAATCCCCGGCCGACAGCACCCTCAACGGCTTCACCGCCGCCACCACCGCCGAATACACCGCCGCCGCCGCCAGCGACGAATTCAACGCCGCCCTCGCCACCGGGCCCGAATTCTCCCGCGGCACGTTCACCTTCGTCTACTCAGTCCCCGCCGACGTCCTCTCCATCCGCATCCTCGCCGACGCCACCTCCAACTCCGCTAACGAATTCCTCCTCCTCAAGGACGTCGCCGTCCTCGAAAGTCTCCCCGGCGACGCCGACGCCGACGGTCTCCCCGACGCATGGGAACTCCTCCACTTCGCCACCCTGGCACAATCCCCGTCCGGCGACCCGGACGGCGACGGCCAATCCAATGCCGCCGAGTTCGCCGCCGGCACTCTCCCCGCCGACGGCACCAGCGCCCTCGCCATCCAGAACATCTCCATCGACCCAGTCTCCGGCCACGCCACTCTCTCATGGACCTCCTCCCCCGGTCTCTCCTACCAAGTCCAGCGCGCCCAGCGTCTCGACGACCCAACCGCATGGTCCGACCTCAACCCGCCCGTCACCGCCTCCGGCCCCATCTCGGAATTCACTGACACCTCCCGCCCCCCAACCTCCCGCTCCTTCTACCGCGTCCGCCTCCTCCCCTGAGCCCCAAGACGCCCCCCAATCCCAACGGGATTGCGTCCCCAGCGAACCCTAGCAGAAAACCGAATCCTGCGCACATGCTCGCCGTTGTCCGGCGCGGCATCAACCACCTCGACGGATCACAACGCCCGCCCCAGCGCCGCCCATTCCTCCGGCGTGTTCGCATTCGCTAGCCACTCCACCGGAACCACCTCCACCCACTCCCGCATCATCCCCGCTCCAGCCAGTTCATCCATCAGCCGCTGCAAGCTCAACCGCCCTTCCCCCAGCGCCGCCTCAACCCGCCCCAGCACCACCCGCGGCCACACCGCCGCCAGCGGCTCCCACAACCATCGCCCACCCTCCGCCTCCCGCCGCACCGCCACACCGCACCCAATCGTCGCCGCACTAGCCATCCGCCGCAGCAATTCACCCGGCACCATCGGCATATCCACCCCTAACACCACCAGCAGCGGCGCATCCGTCGCCGCCAGACACGCCGCAATCCCTCCCATCGGCCCGCTCTCCGCCACCACATCCGGCACACTCCGGAACCACGGCTCCTCCAGCCCATCCCCTCCCTCCCGGCACGACCGAAGCAACTCCACCGCTCCCACCCCGCGCAATACCTCCAGCTGATGCCGCCACAATGGCTGCCCGCCCCACTCCAATCCCCCTTTGTCCCTCCCCATCCGGCTCGACTTCCCCCCAGTCAGTACAGCACCAGCAAATGGCAGCGGTTCGTTCAGCATCGGCTTGCGGCAGGTTCAGTTTCGTCGATAATTCCCTCGCTACCCGTCTCTCGCTTTCCGGCGGTCCGCAACCATGAGCGCCTCCTCTCCGCCCTCAAGGCGTCCGCCTCCCCGGCTGTCGTTCGCAGCTGCCGCTTCCCTCACCACGGCCGCTCTCGCCGCCGTACTCCTCTGGCACCTCAACGCCATCACCCAATCCCCTCCCCAGCAGCAGGAATCGCCCGCCCAAAACCACGACGCCGCCTCCCGCGCCGCCTTCTTCTCCTCCACCGCCTCCCCTCTCCTCGAAGCCGCCCACGCCCGCCACACCGCCGCTCTCCAGCGCGCCCTCGACGCCATCGACACCACCTTCGCCTCCTACAGCGACGGCGCCCCCAAATTCGCCAACGCCCTCACCGGCTGGGGCCTCCGCTTCAAAATCCTCTACCGCAAAGGGGTCGAATCCGCCGAACGGAAACCCGACCACTCATGGACCGCCGCTCTCGTCCAGGAACAGTTCAACCTCCACGTCGTCTCGGAACAGAAACTCGAAGCCGACCTCCGCGCCATCCTCGCCCAACTCTCCTTCGATCTCGAAGCCAGTCGCAACGAACTCGCCGCCTCCCTCGACGCCGCCCTCCGTACCTCCGACTTCCCAGTCTCCGTCAAAACCGATACCCTCACCAGCTTCTCGTCCGCTCTCTCCAAAGATATCCCCGCGCTCCTCGCCTCGATGCCTAACCAATCGGTCGCCGTCGGCACCGGTAGTCTCGCCGCAGGCTTCGCCGCAGAAGAAGCCGTCCGCAATCTCATCCGCGTCGTCATGGCCCAGGCCGCCGCACGCATCGCCACCTCCGCCGCAGCCGCAGGCGGCGCAGCAGCCACCGCCTCCGCCGCCGGAGCCGCCGGTGGCACCGCCCTCGCCCCAGGCATCGGCACCATCATCGGCGTCGCCGGGGGCTTCATCGCCGGTGCCGCCGTCGATTGGTGGATGACCGACGCCTTCGAAGAAAAAATCACCGCCCAGACACGCTCCTTCCTCTCCCAATCCAAAACCGCTCTCGTCGAAGGCGACCACGGGCTCGCCTCCCTCCTCCGCTCAGAAATCTCCCGCCACGAAGCCACCACCACCGCCGCCCTCCGCTCTTCTCTATCCCTCCCTCAGCCCCTCCCCTGACCCGCCCCCCACCATGAAAGCGCTCCTCCTCTCGCTCTCCCTCATCCTCTCCCCACTCCCCCTCGCCGCTCAATCCGGGGCCGCCGCCCGCGTCGCCTCCGAACTCGTCGAGTCCCTCGCCAAACGCGGCACCTCCCAAGCCGCCGCCAAATCCTCTGCCGAACTCGCCCAACTCGGCGGCACCAAAGCCGTCCAGGAAATCCTCGAAGCCGCCCAGCGCGAAGGCGGCGACGCCCTCATGCGCCGCATCGCCTCCACCGCAGAACAACACGGGGTCATCGCTCTCTCGGCCCTCCGCGGCGCACCCGGCCCAGTCATCCGCGCCGTCGACCAACTCCCCACCGACCTCGCCGCCAACGGTCTCCGCGCCCTCGCCTCCGAACCCGCCGCCGTCTCCCGCATGGTCTCCGAATTCGGCAGCACCGCCCTCGAAACCGCCGCCCGCCACCCCGGCCTCGCCCCATCCCTCGCCTCCCGCCTCGGCACCGAAGGGCTCGACGTCGCCCGCTCGCTCTCCACCGACCAGGCCATCCTCCTCTCCCGCCACGCCGACTCCCTCGCCAGTCTCCCCGCCGCCGACCGCTCCGCCTTCCTCTCCTTCATCCGCTCCTCCCC
>CANHUG010000217.1 GCA_947462995.1 Verrucomicrobiales bacterium
AAGAAAGAGCCGGAGGTGTGGGCGAAGCGTGCGGGCGAGGCGGGGTTGCTGCCGCAGTTGAAGAAGGAGAAGAAGGAGAAGAAGTGAGAAGTGAGAAGTGGAGGGGGCAGGTGGGGGGAGGGCCGTGCGGTAAGTCTCAGAGCCCGGGGGTGTCAGGGGGAGTTGGTGATAGGGACATGATCGCGGCAAGCTGGGCGCAAAAATGGACGCGCGGCAGCCTTGATGGAGGCGCATTTAGTTGTTATGGTTGCGGGTATGAATGTCGCGCTGACTGCCCATTGGGAGGGTTTCATCCGCCGGATGATAGAATCCGGCCGTTACAACAACGCGAGCGAGGTCGTCCGGGCCGCCTTGCGGAAATTGGAGGACGTGGAGGGCGAGAGCTTCCCCGCCGGAAGCCTCAAGCACCTCTATACGAGGGCTGAGAACGACGGGGAGGCCAAGCTCGCCCGCAAACTCCGCACCCACACGCCTGCCGTAGTATGAGGTGAACCAAGGGCGTGCGAGGTGTCGATTGGGACGTCTTGTTGTGGGCGCGGACTGGAAAGTCAGCTGTTCGTTGGCGAGTGCAGAGGTTACTTCGGAAGCCGGGGGATGGTGCGGTGATGGCGGGCGGGAAGGATCGGGGTTCGGGGAAAGCGACGGGGGTGCGGTTGGGAGTGAGACTGTTTAGTCGATGATTGGTGGTGGCATTTCCTGCGGGTGGATGAGCCAGTGGCGGAGGGCTTTCAGGGGTGGTCTGCCAGAGCTTTTCCGGGTGGAGTGCTGGGGGCAATGCGGTTGCGATACTGGGTTGGCTGGGGATCGATGGGTGGGTGAAGCGGCGTCCTGTTGCGAAGAAGAAAGTCGTCCGTCCGGAGGGATTGCTGATGTCGAACGGGAAAGCTGTGCCTAATATCCTGAGTGGTCCGGGCGAGGGGTGAGGTGTTGGGCGGCGGGGGGAGTGCTGGGTTCAAGGAAGTGCTCTGGGGAGGAGGAATGGTGCGGAAATCGGCTGACAGGGGGTGGGGGCTTGCTATGGGAAGCGGAGCCATTGAAGTGTTGATGCAGAACTATGAGTGCCCGCTGTGAACCATCCCAAACCGAAGAGTCCGTTGGCACCAATTGGTGTGGTGCGGGGCTCGCGGGCGGCGGCGACGTGTGGGGCTGGGCGACGGCAGGCGCTGGGGGCTCGAGGGGTGAGCACGGCGGTGTTGTGCAGCACGGATTTTAGACGGGGCGCACGCAAACGGTGACGAAGGCTCCCAAACGCACCAGAACCAAACGACCCACCTCCACATTCGGAGGGCGCTCGACTGCGGTTGGTGTTGGGTACGAAGCAAAGGTTGCTGCATTCATTGCCGTTAAGATGCTGGCAGGCGACGGGTGCAGTCTTTGTGCAGGTGTAAGTGGTGAGGATGTCGCGGCGGTGAAGATGCAGGACGCGGCAGCGGTGGATGATGTCGTTGTCGAATTGCACGGTGAGAAGGCGCGAACTGTCTTTATTTCGGCCAAGCACAGAGCTTCAGCCATCGCACTCACTGCCAAGAGCGAGGTTTTCACGGATGTGGTCGACTCATTTGCCAGGCAGTTCTTTCAAATCCCCGCGGAATCGCGCTCTGGGTGCCGTCTTGTGTGGGCAGTGCCCTCGACGGCGGGGCGCAAGGTGACACAGGAATTGCGGGGCGTACTGAATGCGTTTCGCGATGATGACTTTTCCAACATCGCAGAGTTCCAGAAACGACGACCGACGAAGGAACGAGATGCTTTGGGCGCGATGCGCGAGCAGACGAAGCGCGCGTGGCAGCAGACCTCCGAGCGAATGCCGACTGATGCTGAGCTATGTGAGTTTCTTCGGATGGTGCATGTGGAGGTGTTCGACTTTGGCGATGGCGGCCAGAGCGAACAATTGGCGTTGCAGACCATCCGTGGTTCTGTCACAGCGGAGCCTGCGGATACGCAACGAATCTGGAAATGGTTGGATCGGCATTTCCGGGAAAACAACGAGCAGGGATTGCGGAGAACAGCCGCCACGCTGCGGCAGCGGCTTTCAGCCGAAGAGCGAGTGAAACTCAAGGCCGCGCCATCTTTTGCCACCGATATCGAGTTGCTCCGGCAGCTCACCGCGACAAACCTCGACCGACTCAAAGACCACACGTTTCTGCGTTTTCCAAATGCCGAGATTCACATCGAGCGCAGAGCGGAACTGTCTGCATTGGTTGCAGCGGCGAAGTGCGGGCATCTGCTCGTCACCGGAGAGCCGGGCTGCGGCAAGAGCGGGCTGATGCATCCGCTCGCGGAGACCCTTGTTCGCGAAGGTGTTCCCGTGGTGCTGCTGCTCGCGGAGGAGATTTTTGGGAAAGATTGGAATGGCCTGCCGAAACTGCCCGGCCTCACTCGTGCGCTGGATGATGTGCTTGCAAACTGGCCTGACGGCGCTCGGGGTGTCCTAATCACGGATGCGTTGGATGCCGTCCGCGACGTGGATACGCAGAAGCTGCTGCGCCGTTTGCTTCAGGACGTGCAGCGGGGCAAATCGGGCTGGACGGTTGTCTCTAGCGTACGGGAGTTTGACCTGAAATGCGGGCGTGAGCTGAGGGAGACGTTTCCCGGCGAAGGCGTTGAAGGCCACGCTTCTGTAGAGTTTTCGGGTGTCGCACATTTTCATGTCACCGGGCTGACGAATGGCCACCTTGACGCACTCATCGTAAAAGTTCCGGAAATCGGGCCTTTCATCGCGAGCGCGAAGGCCAGCGACCGTGCTTCCGGTATACACCGCTTGCCGTTTTTTCTACGGTTAGCGGCGGAACTTCTGCGTGCGGGAGTCTCGGCGGCTAGGCTGGCCGATTGGAGCAGTCCGGCGGTGCTGCTTCGTAGATTTTGGGACGAACGGCTTCTGTCCGGGGCCGGAACCAGTGCCCTTGCGAGTGCGCTTCACTCAATCTGTGGGCGGATGGTGGAATTGCGGAGGATGGCGGTTTCAATGCAGGAAGTCTCCCTCGGTGTGCCGGAGCGAGATGCCGTCACGGAACTCCGCAGTCGCGGCATCCTCCAATCACCGGCACTGAAACACGGCAGCCCTGTTGGCGGCGGAGATCTTCGCTTCTCCCATCACCTCCTCCACGACTATGCCGTGGCGCGCTCGTTGATTCCAGACACGGCTGCAGGATTCTTGGCCTTCGCAATCCGTAATCCACTGCTTCCCATTTTCTATCGCCAGAGCTTTCAATTAGCGCTAGAAGAGCTTTGGGATGGGCGGGACGGTCCGGAAGGGTTTTGGGAAACTGCACTGAGATTGGAGGCCGTTGCCAGCCTGCACGGTGTGAGCCGGAATCTCGCGCCCCTACTTGCGGGGCGGCGAGTGGACGCACCTAGCGATTTGCAGCCTCTCGCGGACGCTGTGGCAGTCTCGACGAACGAGGATTCGCCGGCGGAAAAGGCACTCCGGCACATGGCGTCTGGTCTGCAGGATGTGGCGGACGATTCCCTTCGTGCCGGAGCAGGCGCGTGGTGTGACTTCGCGAACAAACTTGCAACCTTACTGCCGGGGCGTGACTCGCTGGAGACACCGCTCGTTCACATCATTGCGCGTCTCAACGCAGTCAGTGCAGGGTTTGCGGACGGTCCGCTGCGCGACCTCCACGCGGCGGCACGCGGGCTTTTGGCGCATCATGTGGCGAAGGAGGTTCCGCGCGGCTGGCGGTATGCGGGACTTACTGCCAGTGAAACTCTCTGCCGTACTTTCCACCTTGCGCCTGTGGAAACGGACGCTGCGTTCTGCGCCATGCTAAGCCCGGAACGACTGGCCGCGTTTCCCGTCTGGGATTTGTTTGATTTGGCGGGTCACCTGAGGCATCTGGGCAACGGAGGAGAATCATTGGTGCTTCGACTCTTCGAAGCGGCATTCTTGACGGAGCCGGAATCTGGGGAATTGACCGATTTCGGGGGTAGAATTATGCCGATGCGGATGCAGATCCGTGACAACTGGAATAGCATCCGCTACTCGCTGTCGGGATACTACCAAAGCCGACCAGCCACGAATGCGCGGTTGATGACGGAACTCGCTTGCATCGCTTGGAACGCTGCGGCGCGAAGACACGGGCGAGGCGAATCGGTTGATCGCGTATTGGCGACGGTCAGCTTTCGCGAAGCGGAGTGTCCTTTGGTCGAGGACCATGGGCACATCTGGGGGCGGAGGCATGAACACAACGAGAACCGGATTCTCACGCACTTTGAGAGGCTGCTCAATGAGTGGGCCGCTGCGGGTGATGCGGCGCAACTGAACGTGGCGCTTGATTGCTTTGCTGCTCGCAATCGCACGTCGGAAATGTGGAAAGTCTTCCTTGTTGTCGGTGCTCGGCATCCTCACACACTTGGGCGCGACCTAGAACCTGTTCTGAGGGAATCTCTCTTCCTGACGCACGCTGACTTCTGCTACGGTGGCGTGCTGTTGTTTGCCGCGCTGCACAAGGCGGGCGATGTGGCGCAACGCGAGCGGCTGGAGCGGATGCTGTTGGAGCTCCCCAAGGCCGCTCGATTTCTCCGCGATGAGCCGCGCGAGCCTATGCCGCGCTGGCTGGAATATGCGCAAAACAAGATGCTCGGTTCGCTCGAAGAGGCGGACATCGTGTTACGGGAAGTTGGCGAATTGCGGAAGGATCGTCAGTCGCAGCGACCACTTCCTGTGAATTGCGAGCCGGAAGATATCATAGAAACCTCCTCGACGATCACCGATAAAGATCTGCTCGAATCGCAGGGCGTGAACCTTAGCGACAAGGTGAATTTGAAACTCTTCCAGCTGCGGGAGGAGCTCAAGCCATTCCGAGAATCCGACGGCGAGAAGCTGACGGAGAAGGACGTTGCTGGTCACTGGCTGCTTATCCGTCAGTGCGAACGCGCCGTGTGTCGTCATCGCAAGACGCACCCTCAAATGGCGGAGGAACTTTGGGGACATCTGGTTGGCGCCGTCCAGTCCATAGCCATCCAAGCCCGGTGGCCTGCAGATGATGAGCGCTGGAAGACGGTGCGGCGCATTTTGGTGGTGGCCTCGAACGATCCTACCCCCACGGCGCGAGAAAACGATGAAGTGGAGGAAGACGGGTGGCCAATCTGGGGTTGGCCAGCCCCTCGCATCGATGCCGCCCGGGGGCTGCCGTTTCTCGCGCTTCGTGTCGGTCGCGCCGATAAGCAGGTCGCAGCTGCCCTGATGCGACTTTGCGGGGACGAATCGCACGCTTTGCGCTTCAATTTAGCCAACCGGCTGGAGGTGCTCTCGCAGACTGAGCCGAAGCTGATGTGGCAACTCCTGGACTGTTTTATCCGTTACGAGGAGCGATTCTCCGTGCTGGAAATGGTGGTCTCGTCTCTTGACCGGCTCTGGGGTGTTTCTGCCCCGGAAGTAATGCTCCGACTCGGTCGCATCGCGAAACGTGCCCGCACCGCGCCGGTGACAGCACACGACGTCCACAAGAGAATCGCTGAAACGTGTCTATTTCGCTTTCTCCGAACGGGCGATGCTGAGTGCGAGGCGTTCACGAATGCACTGATCGAGGAATGCGACACGGCCCGAGCAAATCATGCGCTGGCAAATCTGCCCGGTGCCTGCCGCATGGGGCACTGGCTCACCATCGGCGATGCGGTAAATGTCGTAGAGCAGGATGAAGCGGTTCGTCAGCGTACATGGGCGTTCTTTGAAATGCTATTATCCGCGGCACAGGCGAAGCTGCGGCAGCATCAGGAGACCTGGCGGCAACTCCATCTCGGCAGCCAGCCGGATCCCGATGCGTTGAAACCTACGGATGACGCTATCAATTGCATCGCTTACCTCGTAGATAACATCGCGATGCAACTCTACTTTGCCAGCGGTGCGTTCGCAGACAGGCAAGACAAGGATGACGACCGGCTGACTGATCTGCAGCGGAAACGATTTTGGATCGAGGCGCGGGGAATTCTTCGCGCACTGGCCGATGAGATGCACCCGCATACGGCCCATCACGTTGTCCAAACTTTACGGCACCTGCTTCCGTGTGCTCCGCGCGATGTGTTTCTCCTCGCCGCCCGCGCCATCAACTCCAGCTCCGCAGCTGGCTATCAGCACGAATCACTTGCCGTCTCGGAGGTTGTGAAACTCATCCAGTGTGCTCTCGCCGACCATCGCGATATCTTCTACAATCACGATAACTCGGAGTCCGATTGCCTCGCTGCACTGCTCAAGGTTCTCGACTTGTTCGTAGAAGCCGGTTGGGCTGAAGCCCGCCAGCTCACCCATCGGCTTGAGGAGATTTACAGATAGACGGGGCTTTGGCGCGTTGTCTCTGTCGGTCCCTCCGACCCGCGGTTTCACCTTCAGCAATCAGTTCCTCGTCGAAGTGTGCGGCCGGAAGCAAAAGAGCGTCGCCGCCGAGGGCGGCAGAATCTGCGGGACGGGTGCCGGGCGTTCGGCGACTTGATCCCGGACAGGCAAGTGCGGGTTGAGCTCGCTGCGCAGCGTGTATTGGGATTGGCGTCGTCTTTCGGCCATGGCGCGGTGGCGGGGAAGTGAGAAGTTGGGAGAGGGAAGTGGGCGTGTGGGGAGGGGGGCGGGGTCGGAGGGA
>CANHUG010000218.1 GCA_947462995.1 Verrucomicrobiales bacterium
CGCGCTGACTGAGCCAGCCTGTAGCTCGAAGGTACCGGTGCTGGTCAGCGTGGAAGTGCCGCTGCCGGTGATCTGACCAGTGCCTGAAAGCGTGACCGTGCCAACGGTGTCGGTCCGGCTGGCCCCCAGAGCGAGAATACCCGTGCCACTGACGGTGACGTCCCCAGTGCCGATCACGTCGCTGGCCCCGTAGGCTAGGGTGCCTGCCGAGACCGTCGTGAGGCCGGTGTAGGTATTGGCGCCGGAGAGGGTGACCGTGCCAGTGGTCGTTTTGTTGAGAGCAATGCCGCCGCCGGCGAGGATCGCGTTGACGGAGCCGCTCTGCAGCTCGAAGCTGCCGTCGGTGGTCAGCGTGCCGGTGCCGGTGATCTGACCGCCTTGAAGCGTGACGGTGCTAACGGTGTCGGTGAAGGCCCCCAGATCGAGAATGCCCGTGCCGCTGACGGTGACCTTCCCGATGCCGATCACGTTGCTGGCTCCGTAGGCCAGCGTGCCGTCCGAGACCGTCGTGAGGCCGGTGTACGTATTGGCACCGGAGAGGGTGAGGGTGCCGCCGGTCGTTTTGTTGAGGCCAAAGGTACCAGAGAGGATCGCGCTGACGGAGCCACTCTGCATCTCGAAGCCGCCGGCGATATGGACGCCAGAACTGGTGAACCTGGAATTACTGATCAGAGTGCCGGTGCCGTTGATCTGACCGCTGCCTTGAAGCGTGACAACCCCAACTCTGTCGGTGAAGGTCCCCAGATCGAGAATCCCCGAGCCACTGACGGTGGCGTCCCCTGAGCCAAACCACCCTGCGCCGATCACGTTGTCGGCTCCCAAGGCCAGCGTACCGCCCGAAACCGTCGTTGTGCCTGTATACGTGTTGGCACCGGAGAGGGTGAGGGTGGACGCTCCCAGCTTCGTGAGGCCGACGCTGCCCGCAATAGGGGCACTGATGGCTCCCGCGCTGGTGGTGGTGATGTTGCCACCCGTCCCAGTGAGGGTGAGCGCCGTTCCGCCTATGGTATAGCCCGTGCCCCCGAACGTGATCGAGTTCACATTGACCGTGCCGGACACCGTCACCGCAGATGGTCCTGAGGCCTCGAAAACCGCATCGCTTCCATTCGTCCACGGTACCCGGGTGCTCGCAGCAGGGTTGGTGCTGGTGGACCAAAGGCTGGACCCGATGCTCCAGGTACCGTTCCCCGATTGCAGTGCAGCAGCATCACTGCCGTCCCAATAAAGCGTCTGACTCAACAAAGAAGAAGTGGAACCCATCATCGCCAGCGCGCTGACGGCCGCAGCACACCTGAGATTCGAAGCCCGGAGTCGCCGTTTAGCCCTGAGAGAAACAGTCGTGGCGGAGAGCAGGGATCGTTTCATGGTGAGGAAATCTTTCGGAAAAGGATTGAATGGGCACAGCTGGTGAGACACCCGCATGCCGAGAAATGTGTTACCGCAGTGCGCGAAGGCGGCAATCTTTTGTCGACGAACAGGTCAGGATCATCGACGAACAGGTCAGGAGGCCGGAATTCAGGGACAATCCACGGGCCCCTGCGCGGGAATCTCGTGGGATGGACTTGCTGGAGAACCCGTCCATTTCCCGGCCCACCTGCTGACCGCTGGATGCACATGGGAAACCCGGAGCCCGCTGCAAGCGGTGGCGTTAGAAGAAACTCCTGAGGCAGCGGAACTCGATGCTGCTCAGCGTCAAGGGCTCATCGATATCGATGAAGAACACCTGGGTTTTCTCGCGATCGAGCCGGGACACCTGCCGGATCTGTTGGCAATTGATCAGCAGGCTGCGGCTGATCCGGCAAAAGAGCCCCGCCGGCAGTTTCGCCTCCCAATGGGAGAGCGTGCTCTTGGTCAGGACCGGCTTGCCACCGGCCGCATGGATGCGCGTGTCATCCCCCTCACTCTGGGCGGCGGCGATGCGGCCGACTTCGACAAAACGCAGATGGCTGCCGTCCCACAGCAGGACGAGGTCCGCAGCCTCCAACGGCGGCTCAGGAACCAGATCCGGAACCTGGAAAGGATTTGCGTCAAGGCCCGCGCCTGGCTGGGCGACTGCACGCTTGAGACGCTCCACCGTCTGCGCGAGCCGATCCGGGTGCACCGGTTTAGTCAGATAATCCACGGCGTGCGCATCGAAAGCCCTTTGCGCATAACCGTCGAAGGCGGTGACAAATACCACCGCCGGAGGCGGATCCATGCCCTCAAAGCGACGCAGCAGTTCGAAGCCATTGTCCGGCGGCATTTGCACATCGAGAAAGATGATCGCCGGCCGGGTGGCAGCCACCAGTTCCGCAGCCGACTGGACGTTGTCCGCCTCGCCCACCACGACAATTTCCGGATGCCGCTCCAGGCGCTTGCGCAGATGCTGCCGCAGCAACGACTCGTCATCCACGAGAATCGCACGGATCGCCTTGGGTTGCATCGTGGCACGGGCGGCGTTCATGCGGTTCCGGAAATCGGGAGTGAGACCTGCGCTCTGACCGCGGTCGCCGTGTGATCCAACGCCAACTTGGCCTGATCCCCATAGAGGAGGTGCAGGCGTTTCCGGAGATTGGCGAGGCCCAGCCCGGTGGACCTTGAGCCCTGCGGCTCCACCCAGCGGCCGCTGTTCTCCACCATCAGGCGCAGTCTCCCCTCCGCCTGACGCGCCTCAATGGCGATGCGTAGCGGAGAACGGCTGGTCATCTGGCCGTATTTGAAGGCGTTTTCCAACAGCGGCTGGATCAAGGCCGTGGGCACGAGTGCGGCGCGGGCCTCCGCACTCACCTCGATGCGGGTCTCCAGTTTTTCCTGAAAGCGAATCTTCTCCACCCGCAGATAGTTCTCGAGGGCGGCGAGCTCGTGGCCGAGCGGGTGTTGAAACTGATCCTGCGACTCCCGGGCCAGTAAGAAACGCAGGTAGTCGACCACGGACTGGGTCACCAGCGAAACCATTTCCTCATCCTTACGCACGGCCATGATGGTGGCCAATGCATTGAAGAGGAAATGGGGATTCACCTGCGAGCGCAGCAGCTTGTATTCGGATCGCTGGAACTCCCGCTCGATCGCGGCATGGACTTTGATCGACTTGATGCCCAGATAAAGCAGCAGCCAGATCATCAAGGTGGCCACCCGGATGAAATAAATCGCTATCCAGGTCTCTTTCGGCAGAGCAGGATGTCCGCGATCGCGAACCATCCAGTCAACTCCCATCAACTCCACATACGACACCAGCAGCGAGACAAGGAGAATCACAGGGACCAGCAGCCAGCGCTTTCCGAGGTGGCCCAATGCCCAGGAGCAGCAGGGCCTCAGCGCCAGCGTGATCAGGAATCCGTTCAGGGGAAGGGCGACGCCATAGCAGAGAACGGACGGATCATTGACGGAACCCGTCACAAAGAACAGCACCGGCACAAGAAACGTCAGCCCCCAACCGCCAATCTGCAGCGGCCAGAACGAAAAGAACCACGAAAGCCACGCGCCACGTCCCGGTCCACTGCCCGGCGGGCCTTCAACCAAAGCCCGCGGCCTCGCCCGCCTCGATACTGCTTTCTCTGGTGATGTTCGCATGCCTCGTGGAATGGTTGTGGCTGCGTCACGACATAGACACTACTCTACATTTCCTTCTACCACCGGAAATCGCCACCCCACCAAGGGCGTCTCTGAAATCATATCTGGGCCCCCTTTGGGTTGAAGGGTGGAATTCGGCCCAAAGTCGGAGTCAGTCAGTGTCATCTGTGTTTTTGTCAGCGAGCCGGAACGGGCTCCAACACTGGAGTCCGCAACCAAAGCGGCGTGAGGTTCTGGTGGGCAAACAACATCTGGATAAAATCGAACGGATTCATGCAGAGAAACACTTACCCGGAAATGTTACCAGGTAGAGTGCGGCAAACAATCTTTTGTCGACGAACAGGTCCAAATCATCGACGAACAGGTCACGAGGCCGGAATCTCTTGGAAATCCATAGGTCCCTGCGTGAGGATTTCGAGGGGCGGATTGCTGGAGAACCCGTCCATTTCCCGGCCCGCCTGCTGACCGCTGGATGCACATGGGCAATCCGGGGCCCGCAGAACCCGGGGATGTTAGATACAACCTCTGAGGCGGCGGAACTCGATGCGGCTCAGCGTCAGGGGCTCCTCGATATCGATGAAGAACACCTCGGTGTTCTCGCGACCGTGCCGGGACACCTGCCGGATCTGTTGGCAATTGACCAGCAGGCTGCGGCTGATCCGACAAAAGACCCCCGCCGGCAGTCTGGCCTCCCAATGGCAAAGCGTGCTCTTGATCATGACCGGCTTGCCCCCTGCCGCAAGGATGCGCGTGTAATCCCCCACACTCTGGACGGCGGCGATGCGGCAGGCTTCGACAAAACGCAGATTGCCGCCGTCCCGCAGCGGGACAAGGTCCGCAGCCTCCAGTGGTGCCTTGGGGACCAGGTGCGGAACGTGGGTAGGATTTGCTGCAAGGCCAGCGCCTGGCTCGGGGAGTGCACGCTTGAGACGCCCCACCGTCTGCGCGAGCCGATCCGGGTGCACCGGTTTGGTCAGGAAATCCAGGGCATGTACATCAAAGGCCCGGAGTGCATAGCGCTCGAAGGCAGTGACAAACACCACTGCCGGAGGCGGATCCATGCCCTCAAGCCGCGGCAGCAGGTCGAAGCCATTGTCCGGCGGCATTTGCACATCGAGAAAAACGATCTCCGGCCGGGTGGCGGCCACCAGTTCCGCAGCCGACTGGACGCTGTCCGCCTCGCCTACGATGACAATTTCCGGATGCCGCTCCAGGCGCTCGCGCAGATGCTGCCGCAGTAACGACTCGTCATCCACGAGAATCGCACGGATGACCTTGGCCGGGATCGTGGCACGGGCGGCGTTCATGTTGTTCCGGAAATCGGGAGTGAGACCTGCGCTCTGACCGCGGTCGCCGTGTGATCCAACGCCAACTGTGCCTGATCCCCATAGAGGAGGTGCAGGCGTTTCCTGAGATTGGCGAGCCCCAGCCCGGTGGACCTCGAGCCCTGCGGCTCCACCCAGCGGCCGCTGTTCTCCACCATCAGCAGCAGTCTCCCCTCCAATTGCCGCGCCTCAATGGCGATGCGCAGCGGAGGCGGGCTGGTCTTCTGGCCGTATTTGATTGAGTTTTCCAGCAACGGCTGGATCAAGGCCGTGGGCACAAGTGACGCGCAGGCCTCCTCACTCACCTCAATCCGGGTCTCCAGTTTCTCCTGAAAGCGGATCTTCTCCACCAGCGGATAGTTCTCCAGCGCGGCGACTTCCTCGCCGAGCGGGGATTGGAACTGATCCTGGCGCTCCTGAGCCAGCGAGAAGCGCAGGTAGTCGGCCAACGACTGCGTCACCTGGGAAACCATTTCCTCATCCCTCCGCACGGCCATGATGGTGGCCAGGGCATTGAAGAGGAAATGGGGATTCGCCTGCGAGCGCAGCAGCTTGAGTTCGGACCACTGGAACTCCCGCTCGATCGCGGCATTGAACTTGATGCACTTGATGCCGAAATAGAGCAGCAGCCAGATCATGAAGGTGGCCACCCGGATGAAATAAATCGCAATCCATGTCACTTTCGTCACGGCGGGAAATCCGAGAGCGAGAACCATCCAGTCACCCCCCATCAACTCCACATACGACACTAGCGGCGGGACAAGGAGGATCACAGGGATCAGCAGGCATCGCTTTCCGAAGTGGGCCAATGCCCAGGAGCAGCAGGGCCTCAGCGCCAGCGTGATCAGGAATCCGCTCAAGGGACGGGCAATGCCATAACAGAGAACGGACGGATCATTGACCGAACCCGTCACAAAGAACAGCAGCGGCACAAGAAACGTCAGCCCCCAACCGCCAATCTGCAGCGGCCAGAACGAAAGGAACCACCAAAGCCACGCGCCCCGTCCCGGACCACTGCCCGGCGGGCCTTCTACCAAAGCCTGTGGCTTCGCCCGCCTCGATTCAGCTTTCTCCGGTGGTGTTTGCATGCATCGTGGATCGGTTGTGACTGCGTCTTTACATAGATACCCATTGGATGGTACTTTCGTATAACGCCCACAACCCACTAAGGGAATCCCTGAAATCCTCTAAGGGTCACCTTTAGCTCGCATCGGCCTCGCGGCACATGCTTCCTCCCGCCCCCGTCCCGCACGGCTGTTCTCATGATTCCTGTTTTCGCACCAGACACCCACCCCGCCCCTGCGCAGCAGGAAACGTGATTTCCCCTCCCCTCAGTCCGTCACCATCCTCCCATAACGGAACCTCATGTACACAGACCACGCCAGCAGCGCTCCCACCACAATCGCCGCGTCAATCCCAAACCGCCGCGCCGCCTTCTTCCACTCCGGTTCCACTTCAGCCTCCAGCTTCTGCATCCGGTAACGCGCCTTGTTATCACCATCCAGATACCCGCGCAGCCAATCCACCTCCAGCGCCGTCAGCAAGTTCATCGGCATCCTCGCCACCATCCCCAGCGCCTCATCCCGCCGGAAATTCGCCGCCAGCACCGCCGCCACCACCGCCTGCTGCGAAACCCCTAGCGACGTCACATCAAGATCCGGCTTCCGCTCCTCAAGCTCACTCAGCGCACGCACC
>CANHUG010000219.1 GCA_947462995.1 Verrucomicrobiales bacterium
AGATCGTCCGCAGTCAGGGAGTCGGACACTCGATCTTTCATTTGCCCTGCGATCCGTTCCGATGCAGAATTTGAGCATCAAACCCGCCGCGCCTCTGCTTGCATGCGTAATTCGGCGGGTGTTTTTTACCCTGGAGGGCCGACTCCGCAGAAAAAGGTAGGCTTTAGTGATTGGCAAGTGGTGGCGAATTGATGTCGCCTTTGGGATCCGCATGAAGCAAGCCTCTGGGTCCCGGAGAGGTGCGGCCCGGATCAGTGCGGATACTGAGGCGGCAATCCTGATCTGTTCGGGCGGGCAAACTGGGCGGGGCCTTCCGGTCCGGCAGCCGATGCGGGATACTTGCCTAGAAGGTCATTGTCGGAGACAGATTTCCGTGTAGGATTTTCCGACTATGACCACCGTACTTTCCAAAAAAGGCCAGATTGTCCTGCCCAGTGCGGTGAGGGAGCAGTTGCATTTGGAGCCGGGGCAGGATTTCGAGGTGTTTGTGGACGATGACGACACCATCGTGCTCCGCCGCATTTCCCGCAGGCCAAATGAGGGGCTCATCGCCCTCCTGCAAGCCTGCCCTTACCCTTTTGAACTGCCACCAAGGGCTAAAGACGTTCCCCGCACCATCGAGCTATGAACTACCTCGTTGATACCAACGTCCTGAGCGAACTCGCGAAGCCCTTACCTGCGGATGGCGTCCTGGCGTGGTTCCATTCGAATCAGTCGCAGCTCTACGTGAGCAGCGTCACCATCGGCGAAATCCGCAAGGGACTTGAACTCATGCCCGCCGGAAAACGTAAGGAAAGCCTCAAGGTGTGGTTCAAAGCGATCTGCGACACCATGGAGGGCCGCATCCTCAGCTTCAATACCGCGACCGCTCGCGTCTGGGGCCAAATGGTTGGCAGCCTGGAGAAAAAAAGGCATCCACCTCCCCACCATCGACAGCCAACTCGCCGCCACCGCTCAACGCAACGGATTAACGATGGTGACGAGAAACGTGGCTGATTTTCAAAACACGGGAGTGAAGCTTCTGAATCCTTTTGCTTCATGAGTGGCGTGTAACTGCTCACTGCCTGGGAGTTGGACGGCACCGTGACTCCGGCTCGTTCCAATGCGGAGCTGTACGCGATTCTTGAGGAAGAAGAACTTGGGGGATTGGCAGATGGATGCTGAGGCGGCGGGGAGACGGGTGTGCGGTGGTTGCGGGGTGAGTTCTTCCTTGAACGTGGCGGGTGGGGGGTGATGGTTGGGGATCCCCATTTTCCTGACCATTTCATGCACAAATTGCTCGTTACCGGAGGCTCCCTGCTGGAGGGGGATGTCTATGTCAGTGGATCGAAGAATTCCGCGCTGCCGATTCTGGCGGCGACGCTGCTGACGCGGGATCGTTGTGTGATTCACCGGGTGCCGGACTTGAGCGACACGAATTACATGACGCAGATTCTGGCGAGTCTGGGGGCGCATGTGGAACGGGCGAGCGGGACGGTGATGGTGGAGGCGGAGGAGGTGAAGAGTGAAGCGCCGTACGATCTGGTGCGGCGGATGCGGGCGTCGATCTGTGTGATGGGGCCGCTGCTGGGCCGGACGGGGGAGGCGATGGTGTCGCTGCCGGGTGGTTGTGTGATCGGGGATCGTCCGGTGGATCTGCATTTGCGCGGGCTGGAGCAATTGGGCGCGAGTGTGTCGGTGCAGGGCGGGAACATGCACATCAAGGGTGTCGAGGGGATGGGTGGCCGGGAGGTGAACATGCGGGGCAAGCATGGTTCGACGGTGCTGGGGACGGACAATCTGATGATGGCAGCGGTGCTGGTGCCGGGGACGACGGTCATTGAAGGGGCGGCGATGGAACCGGAGGTCGAGGACCTTGCGAATTTCCTGATCCGGATGGGTGCGAAGATTGAAGGGGCGGGGACGCGGCGGATTGTGATTGAAGGGGTGCGGGAATTGCACGGGGCGGAACACACGGTGATTGCGGACCGGATCGAGGCGGGGACGTTCTTGATTGCCGGGGCGATTGCGGGCAAGCGGGTGACGCTGCGGCGTTGCTGTCCGGAACACATGACGGCGTTCCTGAAGACCCTGACAGACAGTGGGTATCCGGTGACGGTGGAGGGCGACAGCATCACGGTGGCGCGCGCGGAGAATCCTCGGGGTGGGGAGATCCGCACGGAGCCGTATCCTGGATTTCCGACGGACATGCAGGCGCAATTCACGGCACTTTATGCGAGCGTGCCGGGGATCAGTGTGATCACGGAAACGATTTTCCCGCAGCGGTTCATGCATGTGCCGGAACTCAACCGGATGGGGGCGCAGATCACGCTGGAAGGCGCGACGGCGGTCATCAAGGGGGTGCCGCAACTGAGCGGTGCGCCGGTGATGGCGAGCGATCTCCGGGCGAGTGCCGCGCTGGTGCTGGCGGGACTGGGTTCGGAAGGCGAGACGGAGATCAACCGTCTCTATCACATCGACCGGGGTTACGAGCACATCGACGACAAGCTGTCGCGGCTGGGAGCGAACGTGCGCCGGGTCAAGGCGTGACGCAGGAGCGGGCTTGCGTGCGGTGGTGCGGCCATGGCAGCATGCGGGCATGAATGGTGAACACCGGTCACTGGTTCGCGGGCTGAGCGCGGGCTTTGCGGTGGTGTTTGTATGGTCTGCGATCCGGCCATGGCATCCGCAGGACTGGCTGCTGGAGAACGTGCTAGTAGTGGCGGCGCTGTTGCTGGCGCGTTGGATTTACTGCCGCGTGCCGTTGAGCCGGTTGTCGTGGGTGCTGGTGTTCGCGTTTCTGATGGTGCATGAGATCGGGGCGCACTACACGTATTCGGAAGTGCCCTATCGGGAATGGTGGGGCGTGCTGACGGGGCAGGCGGCTCCGCCGGGGAGGAATCACTTCGACCGGCTGGTGCATTTCAGTTATGGGTTGCTGCTGGCGCGGCCGCTGCAGGAACTGCTGGTATGGCGCGTGGCACCGGTGCCGCGGTGGGCGTGGGCGTTTTCGGTGGACATGATTCTGTCGACGTCGGTGCTTTACGAATTGTTCGAGTGGGGAGCGGCGGAGGTGTTCGGGGGGGAATTGGGGGCGGCGTATCTGGGGACGCAGGGGGATCCATGGGATGCGCATCGGGACATGGCGCTGGCGGGGCTCGGGGCTGTGCTGGCGGCGGCGGTGGCACTGCTGAGGTGGTGGCGGGAGCGGGGTGCGGCGGCCGGGTGAGGTGCGGGCGTGCCCTGATATTCCGGTTGGCAAGACGTGCGAAGCGGCTAGCATCGGACTGCTGCCGGTATGGCGCACACCAAACTTATGAAGCTGACATTCAATCGATTCCTTGGCGCAGTGGCGCTGATTTCCGGTATTTGCGGTCCGGTGCGGGCGGCTGAGCCTGACGCGGCTGAACTGTTGCGGGGGATGTCGGCGAAGCTGGCATCGGCGCCAGGGTTCCAGTTCCAGGCGGTGCGGGAGATTGATGCCTCGCTGCTGGAAGGCCGGGATGTGGCGGAGAAGGCGAAGGTTTCGGTGGCGGTGACGCGGCCGGGGAAGCTGGCGGCGACGTCGTCGAGCAAGACCGGGAGCCGCCGGATGGTGGCGGACGGGACGACGCTTTCGCTCCTCGATGTGGAGTCGAATTATCACGCGGTGCTGCCGATGCGGACGGACATTGACGGGCTGGTGGCGAAGCTGGACCGGACGTATGGTTTCACGCCGCCGCTGGCGGAATTTGTGGTGAGCGATCCCGGGGCGAAGATGCGCGGGAATGCGCAGACGGTGACCTATCTGGGCCGTGCGAAGGACGGCGGGTTTCTGGGCCTGGGCGGGGTGGCGTGCCACCGGATTGGATTGAGCGGGGCGGTGGCGGATGCGGAATTGTGGATCGGGGTGGCGGATCAATTGCCGCGGCGTTTGGTGGCGACGTTCAAGCGTGACGGTCAGCCGCAGGTGCGCATCCGTTTCAAGGGATGGCAGATGGGGGTGCCGGCGGCGTCGCAGTTTGCCTTCGTGCCGCCGAGCGGCAGTGAAAAGATCGAGATGTGGAGCACGGCCGAGATGGATTCGGCCGCGAAGCGTTGATTGTTGGTATAACCCGAACCAGAAAGACTGAACTATGAAGACTTCCCTGAAGATTTCCCGGGCGATGGCCATGGGTGCGATGTTGTTGGGCACGGCTGCGGTGGCGCAGGCGGATGTGTATGGCGTGCGCGGCCCTCGCGGCGCGGCGGTGGTGGGTGAAGACCGGGCGGCGGCGGTGACGCGTCGCGGTGTGGCGGTGAGCGGGCCGAACGGGACCGCGGTGGCGCGGCGTCCGGTGGCCCCTGCGCCAGTGGTGGTTGCTCCGCGTCCGGTGGTGGTTGCGCCGGCTCCGGTTGTCGTGGCCCCGCGTCCGGTGGTGGTTGCGCCAGCTCCGGTTGTGGTGGCTGCTCCGTTGCCTGCCGGGTATGTGCGGGTGGTGCCTGCTGGTTACCGGACGGTGGTGTACCGCGGGTACAACTGCCGGTATGTCGGCGGCGTGTATTACCGGCCGGTGATGTATCAAGGGTCGGCGGTGTACGTGGTGGTGCGCTGAGCTGGATTGCTAGTGCGGAGACAAGGCCGGGACGGCCTTGCTACGATTGCGGCGGCCGCGAACTTTGGTTCGCGGCCGCTGTGTGTTTGGGCAGGAGGCTGGAGCTTTCCAAGTCACAGGCAGGATGCCTGTGTTACTTTGCTTGCCGGTCGCCGCTACGGGTTGACGGGCCACCCGTCACGGTGCCGTGATCTGGACGCGCGAGCGCCGACGGCCTGCGAGACCGGCAAGGGCGGCTGCGACGAGACCGGCAGTCTGCGGCTCTGGAACGACTGCGGCTCCGGCGGCCCCGAGCGTCGCCACTTCGCCTTCTGACAAAGCGCCGCTGAAGGTCGCCACCGCCCCGATGTGCAGCGGTGCGTTGTCCCCGTCCTCGTCGGTGAAGAAGAGCAGCGTGGGATCCAGCGAGAAGCGGCCGTCCATGCCCCCGGTGAGCGCATGCGTGTGGAACGGGAGCCCGTTCAGATAGGTTCTGACCACGGATGGTCCGGCGGATTCGAGGTCGAACGTGACGACGAGCCGGGTCCAGCTGGAGGCGTCCAGCGCAGCCGGGGAATATGTCAGGGAACCGACGCCGGCAGTGCCGGTGGGAGTGATGAAGTAGTCGGCGTCGTTGGTGTTGTTTTCATTCGTCTGGAAGATGGTGCGCCATGCCGCGCGGCTGCCCGCAGGCGAGAAGAGATCGACGAGAACCGAGTATTCGTTGACGTAGGCTCCGCCACCGTTTGGAGCGATGCCGTGGGTGGCGATGAACCTTGTGGCGGCGGCCGCGGGCGGCGTGGTGAGGACGCCCGCGAGGCTGTCCGCCTGATCGTCGGAAAGCGTTGCGTTCCACGTCCCCGGAGCCGCACCCGCGAAGCTCATGGGCACGCCCACGGTGGCCGCTCCGGGATTCGTCTGATCGTCGAACTCCCAGAGCCCGGTCAGGACGGCGGCGGGCAGCGCGACCGGAGCGCCGAGGAGGACAAGGATGGCAATGGCTGGTGATTTCATGGCTGGATCGATATGGATTGGGAGTAGGGTGGTCGGGATGAAGGATTTCTAGCGGGGCGCGAGCCGGAAGAACATGCGGCCGGGTGTGGGGACGATGGGCTCCGACCATTCACCGAGGCCAAATGTTTCCGGAAGGTCTGTCCATGGGGCGGTGCCCGGCGAGCGCTGGAGGAGGTAGCCCGGCGTGGGTGGCCATGTCAGGGTGACACGGCTGCCGGAACGGCCCACTTCGAGCGACGGCCGCGGGTAGAGACCCTCGGGGAGCGTGGCACCCAGCGCTGCGAGTTCTTCCAGACTCAACGAACCGTCGAAAAGCGCCAGCATGGCCACGTGGAGGGGCGCGTTCTCACCGTCCTCGTCGGCAAAGAAGAGCACCGAGGCATCCAGGGCGAAGCGCCCATCCCGCGGCTGCGGCGAGTGCACAAACGGCGTTCCACCGTCCAGAACGGTGCGGATGAGCGACGCCGATGTCGGCTGCGCGAGATCCATGGTGAAAGCAAGGCGCTTCCATGAAGAGGAATCGATGGTCGGACCGTAGGTCAGCGCTCCGACGCCGACACGATCATCGGTGCGGATGAAGTAGTCGCCATCGTTGCCATTGGCCGAGTTGGTCTGGAGCAGGCTGCGCCATGCGCCCCGGCTGCCGGGAGGCGACAGGATGTCCATCACGATCGTGTAGCGGTTGGTGAACGTGCCGCCGCCATTGGCGCCGATGCCATGGGTGCAGCGCAAGCGGCTGGCGGGCCCCGTGGCCGTGGTGATCACGCCGGAAGCTTCCCGCCCGGCGTCGTCGGCCTGCGCTGCCAGCCATTCCGGAGCATCGCCCTCGATCGCGAGATCCTGACCGATGGTGGCATGCCCGGGATCTTCGGGTCTGTCGAAAAGCCACAGCCCGACGAGGTTGGCCGACGGCGGGCGAGGAAGCGTTGTGAAGCTCCAGACCGGCCCCG
>CANHUG010000220.1 GCA_947462995.1 Verrucomicrobiales bacterium
CAGGCCGCTTCAGATCCACTTCGATCAAATCCGGCCGACTCGACGCCAGAATCCACACAATCTTCCCGCGATTGCCGCTGTCGCTCATCTCCTTCGCCATCATCGAATAAACGCGACCGCCCACCCCGCTGTCCCCATCCTGATTCCGCTTCCCTAGCGCCTGATCCGCTTCGTCAATGAACACATAACACCTACCGAGCGCATGCAGCAGCCGGAAAATCTTCTCCAGATTCCCCTCCGTGCTCCCCACCCACTTGTCCCGGAAATTCTTCATCTTCACCACCGGAACCCCAGCCTCCCCGGCCAGACATTCCACCATGAACGTCTTCCCCGTCCCCACCGGCCCGCACAGCAGATACCCCATCGGCATCGCCTCCAGATCCCCCTGCCGCCACAACGCAATGTCCTGACGCATCCATTCCTTGATCGCCTCCTGCCCATGCAGATCATCCAGTGTCCGCTTTGGCTCGATGAACTCAATCAACCCCTGACTGTCCTTCTCCACTAACTCCTTCTTCAGCACCGCCAGATCCTGCTCCGTAATCGCCTCCTTCCGGTACTCCTTCGTCCGCAGCAACGACTGAATCGACACCAGACTCGCGCCCGCCAACTGCCCCGCCGGAACCTCCAGCTTCCCAGCCCACGACCCTAACGCCACCGGATACTTCCCAGCCAGCGCCGTGAACACCGTCACCAGTTCCTCCGGCCCCGGTAGCGGCACCCGGATATTCGCCGACCGCGGATCCCCCGCCACCAACGGATGCAGATCATTCAGATTCTCCGTGATCAGAAACGTCGCCAGCGGATGCTCCGTCAGCGCCGTCTCCGACGCCCACGCCCGCACCAGCAGCGCCATCGCATTCAAATCGTTGTTCAATCCCCCCGGCGCAGCAGGAATCGACAGCGCCGCCTCCCTCAGAATAAACGCCGCCTTCACCGTCTCCCCCTTCACCCGCCTCACATTCGACAGAAACCGCGCATAATGCGTCAGCAGATCCACCGCCTCCCGCGGCACCCGCGGCAACGTCTGCCCAGCCCCGTACGTCGGCCACTGCGCAAACACCTTCTGCCCCCTCACCACCCGCAACCCGTTCCCCAGATCATACGTCAGCACCACATCAAATCCCGTCAGCAGCGTCTCCAGCAGATAATCCTCCAACCCAGCCAGCCGCACCCCGCCGTTCTCCGGCAACGCAAACAAATCCCCCACATTCCCATGCAGCACAAACTGACTCGCCGCGTGGCTCTCGTACTGCCCCGCAATCTCACTCGTCCATCCAGGTAAAGTCGCCATCAACTCAGCTTCAGTTCAGTTCACAATCCCACTCACTCTTCAGTACAGCGGCTTCACGTCCCGGTACTCCCGGCGGACCCGCTTCTTCGCCATCTCCGGATTCTGCCGCTCCCACGCCTCATGCGGCGTCAATGGCTTCCCAATCATCGCCATGATCGCAATCCCCGGCAACGTCAGACTCCCCAGCAGAAGCGAGAGCCACGGACTCAACCCACGCGCCCGACCGAACAACAAGGCTCCGCAATACCACAGCAACACCCCCAGCCCAATCAGCAGCCACGGCGCCATCTCCCCTATCCCCCCAGGCTCCGCCACCATCTGCTTCACACTCTCAGGCCCCAGGATCCAATAACTTCCAGCCGCCACCAGACACCCCCCCACCGCCAGCAGGAACGCGCACACCCCAGGGTGTGGTCCCACAATTTGATTCATGTTCATAGGCTCATCGGATTCTTTCACTCAATGGGCCGCACTGCAAGACCAGCCACCAACTCACTCCGCAGTCGCCTGCGGCCCACTCATCGTCTTCGATGGCGCTTCGCCACCAGTACTCCCGGCAGCCGACGCTCCCTCGATCGCAATCCCCTCCATCGCCGCAAAATCCGCCAGCGCAAGGTCTTCCAGCGCCTTCTGCTCCCCTGCCTTCATCGCAATCCCAGTCATATCAATGCTGTCACGCGCCACCCGCGCCACCCCAGCCGCCTTCTCCTTCTCCTCACGCACAATCTCCTCCAGCCGCCCCAGCGTCTCACCAGCCGCCCCAATCTCCGTCACCATCCCAGCCGCCATCTGATTCAACTCCGCCGTCGCCTTCGCCACCTTCGCCTCGTTGATCCCGCGCGCCACCTTCTCAATCTTCTCACGCGCCGCCTTCACACTCACGTCACGCGCCGTCACCAGTTCCTTGTAAGTCCGCTCCGATTCCTCCAACTGCCCGCGCACCGCCACATGCTCCGTCTTCGCCTGCTGGTGCCGCAACGCAAACTGCGCCGCCGCTTCCTTGTTCCCTGCCCGCAGATTCGCCAGCACCTTCGCATGCAGATCCTTCTCCTCAGCCTCCAAGGACCTCACCCGCGAAATCAAACGCTCCACCAGCGCCGCATGCCCCGTCAGCCCCTTGTTGTACTCCCCAATCTGCTTCCGCAGATTCTCCTTCTCCAAATCAAGTAGCGCTTCAGGATTCTTGCGCTCGAGGCCGCCGACAAAGAGGCCGAAGAATCCTTTGATGAGTCTGCCAAGTCGAGAAAACATGTTCGTAGTGGGCTGGTGATTGTCAGGCCGATTTCCGGCGGTCGGCTCTTTAAACCATCCCATCACCCCTGGCAACCCGTTTGCTGCACCCCCTCCCAGCCTTTCCCTCCCAGCCTTTCCCTCCCTCCACCACCCTTCCGGGTTGCCAACCCCCAACGCGCCGTCTAAGGCCCTCCCCAAGCCCGCATGAAAGCCATTCTCGCCCTCGAAGACGGAGTCCATTTTTTCGGTGAATCCTTCGGAGTCACCGGTTCATCCACCGGTGAAGCCTGCTTCAATACCTCCATGACCGGTTACCAGGAGGTCCTCACCGACCCCTCGTACCGCGGCCAGATCGTCGCCATGACCTACCCGCTCATCGGCAACTACGGCGTCACCCCGGAAGACGACGAAAGCCTCCAACCCCACGTCCGCGGCTTCGTCGTCGGCGAACTCTGCCGCACCCCAAGCAATTGGCGCGCCTCCATGAGTCTCGACGACTACTTCAAAAAATGGAACCTCCTCGGCATCGAAGGCATCGATACCCGCAGGCTCACCCGCCACCTCCGCACCCGCGGAGCCATGCGCGCCTTCCTCAGCACCGAAATCCTCGATCCCGCCGAAGCCACCGCCCGCGCCGCCGCCAGCCCACCCATGGCCGGCAGCGACTTCGTCCGCGAGGTCTCCACCCCCGCCAACTACTCGTGGGACCCCGATAACTCCCTCAGCCGCGAATGGGTCCTCCCCAACGGCCAAGGCCGCCCAGACCCGGTCCTCGTCCCCGCCAAGTACAAAATCGTCGCCTTCGACTTCGGCATCAAATTCAACATCCTCCGCCGTCTCCGCCAGGAAGGCTTCGCCGTCGAGGTCGTCAACGCCCGCACCTCCGCCGCCGACATCCTCGCCCTCAACCCCGACGGCATCTTCCTCTCCAACGGCCCCGGCGACCCAGCCGCGCTCGACTACGTCCACCACGAGGTCCGCCAACTCCTCGGCCGTAAACCCATCTTCGCCATCTGCCTCGGCCACCAGATCCTCGGCCACGCCTTCGGCGGAAAAACCTTTAAACTCCCCTTCGGCCACCGCGGCGGCAACCAACCCGTCAAAGACCTCCGCTCCGGCAAGGTCGCCATCACCAGCCAGAACCACGGCTTCGCCGTCGACCCCGACTCCCTCCCCTCCAACGTCGAGGTCACCCACATCAATCTCAACGACCAAACCGTCGAAGGCCTCCGCCACCGCGACGCCCCAGTCTTCTCCGTCCAGTACCACCCGGAAGCCGCCCCCGGACCCAACGACGCCCGCTACTTCTTCAGCGAATTCGCGGAACTCATCGAGGCCGCTCGCTGACCCCATCGTGAGCGCTCCCATCGCCATCCTCACAAACGTCTCGCGCGACTTCCAATCCGCGCCCGGCGCCCCCATCCAACACGTCCTCAAAGACGTCTCCCTAACCATCCTCCCGGGCGAAACCATCGCCGTCACCGGCCCCAGCGGCTGCGGCAAAAGCACGCTCCTCAACATCCTCGGCACACTCGACCAGCCAACCTCCGGCACCGTCTCCCTCTTCGACCAGAACCCGGCCTCCATGGACGAATCCAGCCTCAGCAGGCTCCGCGCCCGCCACCTCGGCTTCATCTTCCAGTCCCACCACCTCCTCCCGCACCTCTCCGCCATCGAAAACGTCCTGCTCCCCATGCTCGCAGGCCACGATGCCCCGGACCTCCCCGCCGCCCGCGCCCGCGCCACCGACCTCCTCGCCCGCGTCGGCCTCGCCGACCATCTCTCCAAGTTCCCCGCCCAACTCTCCGGCGGTGAACGTCAACGCGTCGCCGTCGTCCGCGCCCTCATCCGCCAACCAGGCCTCATCCTCGCCGATGAACCCACCGGCGCGCTCGACGCCGCCGCCGCATCCTCCCTCACCGATCTCCTCCTCGAACTCAACGCCGCCACCGGCAGCGCCCTCGTCCTCGTCACCCACGACCAATCCACCGCCGCCCGCATGCAGCGCCACCTCCGCCTCCACCAGGGCACCCTCAGCTGATCCCCCCACGCCGCCATGCCCTCCGCGATCCTCCTCACCCACTGCCCGGACCAGCCAGGCCTCGTCCGCGCCGTCGCCTCCTTCATCGCAGAAAACGGCGGCAATATCATCCAGTTCGACCAGCACGTCGACACCCAGGCCGGCATCTTCTTCATGCGCGCCGAATGGGACCTCGAAAACTTCGTCATCCCGCGCGCCGACCTCCCCGTCTTCATCCGCGCCCTCGCAGAACCCCGCCGCATGACGTGGAGTCTCCACTTCAGCGATCAGCGCCATCGCCTCGCCCTCTTCGTCAGCAAGGACGCCCACTGTCTCTACGACCTCCTCAGCCGCCACGAGGCCGGTGAACTCGAAGCCGATATCCCCCTCATCGTCTCCAATCACGAAACCCTCCGCCCAGCCGCAGAACGCTTCGGCATCCCCTTCCACGTCGTCCCCGTCACCTCCGCCAACAAAGCCGAGGCCGAAGCACGCCAGCGCGCCCTCATCGAGGAACACCAAATCGACACCATCGTCCTCGCCCGCTACATGCAGATCCTCTCGGACGACTTCGCCTCGTCCTACCCGAACCGGATCATCAACATCCACCACAGCTTCCTCCCCGCCTTCCCCGGCGCAAAACCCTATCACTCCGCCCACGCCCGCGGCGTCAAAATCATCGGAGCCACCAGCCACTACGTCACCGGCGATCTCGACGAGGGCCCCATCATCGAACAGGACGTCATCCGCGTCACCCACCGCCAGACCGTCGCCGACCTCGTCCGCCAGGGCCGCGATCTCGAAAAAGTCGTCCTCTCCCGCGCCGTCCGCTGGCACGCCCAGCGCAAGGTCCTCGCCTACAACAACAAGACGGTCATCTTCGTCTGACCGGGCCTCCCCGCCCGCTCCCGCTTCCCCCACCTCGCGGCCCCCCAATCCGCTCCCCATCCCGCCAACGCGCCACTTTACGCGCCCCGGGGATTCAGGTATGCCCGCACCCATCCTCCTCCCCCATCCTCCCCCAATCTCCCCCCACCCCGCATGAAACGCTTCCTCCCCCTCCTCGCCGCGCTCCCCGTCGCCTTCCTCCCAGCCTGCTCCAAACCCGCCGCAGGCACCGCCGGCTCAGGCACCATCACCGCTGGTAAATTCACCATCGTCGCCACCATGACCGACGGCGCAGACACCGTCGCCGCCAAATCCAACGCCGAAAACGCCCTCCGCCTCCACCCGGACCTCGCCGCCATGGCCGGCCTCTACGGCTACAACCCGCCAGCCTGCCTCGAAGCCGTCCGCGACGCCGCCAAAGCTTCCGGCAAACCCGCCTCCGTCCGCATCTTCGGCTTCGACGGCCTCGAACCCACCCTCGCTGGCATCAAATCCGGCGAAATCACCGGCACCATCGTCCAGCAACCGTTCGAATACGGCTACCAGTCGATGAAATCCCTCAAAGCCCTCGCCGATGGCCAAACCGTCACCTCCAGAAACGGCACCATCGACATCCCCGTCAAGGTCATCACCAAAGACAACATCGCCCCGCACGAGGCCGCCCTCGCCGAACTCATGAAGTCCGCCGCCGCCGCCACCCCGCCCCCAGCCGGCGCCCCCCGCTTCGTCTTCATCACCAATAACAATTCCTCGTTCTGGGACGAAGCCCGTGCCGGTTGTCTCAAAGCCCAGGCCGAACTCGGCATCAACGTCGACTTCCAGATGCCCGACCGCCAGGAGGTCTCCGCTCAAAACGCCGTCATCGAAAACATCCTCAACAAACCCGACACGAAAGGCGTCGCCATCACCGTCATGTCCGCCGACGCTCAGGCCGATGTCCTCGCCGCCATCGCCGCCAAGGTCCCTCTCGTCACCCACGACAGCGACGCCCCCTCCAGCCCACGCAAGCTCTACCACGGCATGGACAACTACTCCGCAGGCCGCGAAC
>CANHUG010000221.1 GCA_947462995.1 Verrucomicrobiales bacterium
GCCGCCGCAGGCAATCGCTCGAAATCCCGCCTCCACAGCGTGATCCCGCTCACCCCGGCCGCCGCATACTCGTCAATACATCGCTCCACCGCCCACGGCTTCGTCGTGATCGTATGCACCGCCAATCCAGGAATCGCTTCAGCCATGCTCGCCGTCTCCTGTTCTAACGTCTCCTCCGGCCGCGTCTCAATGCACCAGCTTGTTCAGCGCATACTCAATAATCCCCTCCGCGCCCAACGCCTTCAGCTGCGGAATGATCTCCCGCACAATCGACTCATCAATCACCGTCTCCACACTCAGCCAGTCCGCATCCGTCAGATGCGCAATCGTCGGCCGCCGCAAACTCGGCAATGTCGACACCAGTTCATCCAGCTTCGCCTTCGGCAGGTTCATCTTCAATCCCACCTTACCCCGCGCATTCAACGCCCCCTGCACCAGCAGCGCAATCCGGTCAATCTTCGCACGCTTCCAGGGATCCGCAGCCGCCCGCCGACTCGCAATCAACTGCGGGTAACTCTCCATCAGGGTGTCCACAATCCGCAGCTTGTTCGCCCGCAGTGACGAACCCGTCTCCGTAATGTCCACAATCGCATCCACCAGCTCCGGAACCTTCACCTCCGTCGCTCCCCACGAAAACTCCACCTCCGCACTCACGCCCATCTTATCCAGATAGTGCTTCGTCAACCCCACCGCCTCGGTCGCAATCCGCTTCCCCTCCAGATCCTGCACGGTCTGAATCGGCGAATCCTCAGGCACCACCAGCACCCAGCGCGTCGGCCGGGTCGTCGCCCGCGAATACGGCAGCTCGCAGATGTACTCCACATCCGCCCCGTTCTCAATCACCCAGTCCCGTCCCGTAATCCCCGCATCCAGAAACCCGTGGTCCACATACCGACCGATCTCCTGCGCACGCAGCAGCCGGATCTCAATCTCTGGATCATCAACCGCCGGCCGGTAACTCCGCGCCGCCCCCGTAATGCTGTAACCAGCTCGCTCCAGCAAAGCCAGCGTCGGTTCCTGCAGACTGCCGCTCGGCAGCCCGAGCTTGAGTTTCGGTGTTTCGGACATAGCCAGCCCCACTCACGGCACCCTCCCCCGTTTGCAACCAGGAACTCACCCCGCCCCTCCAACTCCACCCTCAACCCCTCTCCCCCGCATCCACACCGATACCCCCCACGCCACCCCGAACTGCACTCCCCCAGCCAGCGCAATCGCCGCCGCCGACGGACAATTCAACCACGCCCCCAGATGAATCCCCGCAAGGCTCGCCGTCACCGCAAACACCGCCGCCAATCCATGCAGCCTCCCCATCCGCCGCGCAAAAAACTGCGCCGTCGCCCCAGGCAGCACCAGCAGCGCCGCCACCAGCAACCCCACACTCTCCAAAGCCGTCACCACCACCACCGACAGCACCGCCATCAATCCATAATGCACCGCCCCAGCCCGAATCCCCACCGACCGCGCAAAACCGGCATCAAATGACGTCACCAGCAGCCACCTCGAAAACACCGCCAGCAACCCCAGCGTCCCCACAGCCATCGCCGCCGCCACCACCACCGGCATCGGCACCGGCCCCAGTCCCCCCGCCCGCAACCCCGACGGCTCCGCCAACGGCACATACTCCAACTCCCCGAACAGCACGCAGTCCGCGTCCAGATGCACTCGTCCCGCATACCGGTTCACCAGAAACATCCCTAACGCAAACAAGGTCGTGTACGTGATCCCCATCGCCGCATCCGTCTTCAACCGGCTCCGCCCCGTGATGAACTCGATCAGCACCGTCGTCACCAATCCCGCCACCATCGCTCCCCCCATCATCGGCAGGGTCCCCAGATCACGGAAAATCAGATAGGAAATCACCAGCCCGGGCAGCACGCTGTGGCTGATCGCATCCCCCGCCAGCGCCATCCGCCGCAACATCAGATAATTCCCCAGCAACGCACACGGCACCCCCAGCAGCACCGCCATCAGCACCATCCACACCGTCGCATCCGCATAACGGGTCCACGGCGCAATCAGCACTTCCTCCGCGTCAAACCACGGCACCTCCAGTCTCGCCATCACCGCAATCATCTCATTCATGGCGCGCCGCACTCGTTTCAATCGTGTCCCCTGACCTCGGGATCCGCCTCCCGTGCGGATCCCGCTCAGGATGCCCCAGCACCCCCATCAGGTGCTCAATATTCTCCTCCGCCAGCAAATGCTCCATCTCCTCCGCAGCATCATGCACATGATCCTCCGCAAACCCCGCACGCCTCGTCAGGTACAATTCCCACAACCTGTGATTCCTCACCACCCGCGCCGCTTCCCCAAACCCGCTCTCCGTAAGCTCCCATCCGCCCGCAGCCACAGCCCTAACCATCCCGCGCCGCTCCAGTGACCTCATCATCCCTTCACTCTGCCCGCACTCCTCCAGCCCGAACCCGGCCCCGCTGAATCCCCGTCCCTCCAGCACCCGATAAACCGCCTTCAATCCATCCTCCCGCCTCACCCGCCTC
The DNA here is from genome assembly GCA_947462995.1 of Verrucomicrobiales bacterium. Classification (GTDB taxonomy): domain Bacteria; phylum Verrucomicrobiota; class Verrucomicrobiia; order Verrucomicrobiales; family V1-33; genus V1-33. Next base: position 2,499 of record CANHUG010000221.1, read on the forward strand.
CCATGCCGCATCACCGACACCATCCGCCGCGCCATCCCATACCGAGGACTCAATAGAAACGCCCCGCCAAACATCACCCCCGCACACAATACCAGCGTCGGCCCCATCGCCATCCCATCCCCCGCAAATGACAGAAATGTCCCCATCACCGCCGCCGCCATCCCAAGCAACGCAGCCAGCACCAGCACCCGATGCAGCCGCGCCGAAAACAACCACGCCGTCGCACCCGGAATCACCAGCAATCCAGCCACCAGAATCACCCCCACCGCCTGCATCGACACCACCACCGCCAAGGTCGTCAGAAACATCTGCAGCAGATGCAATCCCTTCACCGGCAACCCCGCCGCACGCCCATACCCGGGATCAAACGCCAGCACCAGAAACCCGCGATACCCCCACCAGATCACCACCACAGATAACGCCGCCGCCACCGCCAGCAACACAGTCTCCCCAGCATCCAACGCCGCCGCCTGCCCATACAGAAACCGATCCAGCCCAGCCTTGCTCCCGTCCGGCAACAGCTTGATCATCACAATCCCCGCCGCAAAAAACACCGTCAGCACCACGCTCTGCGCCGCATCCGCCTTCAATCGCGTCGACCCAAGAATCCACCCAGTCACAAGGCTGCTCAACACCCCCGTCACCAGCGCACCGATCAGCAACGCCCCAGGATGCTTCGTCATCGTCCACAAAAACCCCGCCGCTATCCCCGGCAACACCGCGTGCGACAAGGTGTCCCCCAGCATCGTCAGCCGCCGCGCAATCAAGAGGGTCCCCAGCAACCCGCAGTTCAACCCCAGCAAAACCACCCCAGGCAACGCCGCCCGCACATGCCCGTCCCGCAACATCACAAAATCCACCGCCCGCTCCCCACTCACCACCCCACACCCGCTCAATACCATCACCCCCATCAACCCCACCAGCCACCCCACCCACCGCCACACCGACATCCCCCCCCCCGGCAGCACTCGCCACCCCATCCTTTCCAGTTGTCGTCGCTGTGTAGTCAAGGCTACAAATTTAAGCACACCCCACGCCCAGCGCAAGCCCGCTTTCCCCCTCACACTCCCCGCCGCGCCCGCGCCTCCTGCGCCCGCAACGCCAGCTCGCTCAGCACCGTCAGTCGCCCGCCATACGTCTTCTGTAGCAGCTCCGCCGTAAACACTTCCTCCACCGGCCCAGCCGCCACCAGCCGCATGTTCAGCAGGATCACCCGGTCAAAATACTCCGGCGCTGTCGTCAGATCATGATGCACCGCCACAATCGTCCCGCCCTTCGCCCGCAATCCCTCTAACAAGGTCACAATCGCCCGCTCCGTCGCCGCATCCACCCCCGTAAACGGCTCATCCATGAAGTAAAGATCCGCCCGCTGCGCCAGCGCCCGCGCCAGAAACACCCTCTGCTGCTGCCCTCCTGACAATTGCGAGATCTGCCGGTCCGCATACGGCAGCATCTGCACCATCTCCAGACTCTCCCGCGCCAACTCCCGGTCCGCCGCCGTCGGCCTCCGCCACAACCCGGCCTTCCCCCCGCACCCCATCAGCACCACATCCATCACGTTCACCGGAAAATCCCAGTCCACCGACGTCCGCTGCGGCACATACGCCACCCGCGGCCTCACTTCATCCAGCGGCCGCCCGAACATCCGCACCCACCCGCCCTCCACCGGCAGCAATCCCATCGCCGCCTTGATCAGGGTCGACTTCCCCGCCCCGTTCGGCCCCACAATCCCACACAGGCTCCCTCCCGGCACACTCACATCAATCCCGTACAACACCGGCTTCCGGTCATACGACACCGACACATCATGACACTCGAATGCCGGAGGTTCCCTGTCTGAATTCGTTTCCATATACTCTAACGTAAAGCCCGGACAATCGTGTCCATGTTGTATTCCAGCATCCCCCCCACCGTCCCCTTGTCCACCATCCGCCCGCCCGCATCCACCATCTCCCCGGGCGCTCCCAGCGCATCCGAACACAACTCCCCACCCAGCACCGCTCCCGTCTCCTCACTGATCCTCTTGATCGTCGCCGGCGACACACTGCTCTCCACAAACACCGCCTTGATCCCACGCGCCCGGATCACCCCAGATATCCTCGCCATGTCCGCCAGCGCCGCCTCGCTCACCGTCGCAATCCCCTGCACCGACAACACCTCAAATCCATACGCGCGCCCGAAATACCGGAACGCATCGTGACTCGTCACCAGCACGCGCCGCCCCTCCGGCACTTCCTCCGCCCTCCCCTTCAATCGCTCATGCACCCCCCGCAGCGCCGCCACCACTTCCTCCCCTCGCGCCCTCATCTCCTCCGCCCTCCCCGGAAAATATCCCGCCAACCGCCCCGCCGCATACCCCGCCGCATCCGCCCACATCGACGCATCCCCCCAAATGTGCGGATCATGCGCCCCGTCCGCCTCAATCACACTCCCCGCCCGCAATCCCTCCGACACCGCAAACACCCGCCCACCATGCCGCTCCATCCGCTCCAGCATCTCCGCCATCCTCCCCTCCAGATGCAACCCGCCATACATCACCACCTCCGCTCCCCTCAGCAACTGCACATCCCTCTGCCCAGGCTTGAATAAATGCGGATCCACCTCCGGCCCCATCAACGCACTCACCTCCACTCCCTCACCCCCCAACGATCTCGCCAGATCCCCCACCATCGTCGTCGTCGCCGCCACCAACGGCTTCCCACTCCTCCCAGCCCGCACCCCATCCCCACACCCACCACCCAACAACGCCACCCCACCAGCAGCAAACTTCATCATCTCTCGGCGGGTGAACATCATGCTCCGTAATGTAGCATCGCGTACAATTCAACGCCGTTCTCACCCATCCCATCTCCGTCCCACCGTCCCACCTCTCCCTTCACCCCTTCACCCCTTCTCCGTTCCCGCTCCCCCTTTCTCACTTCTCACTTCCCACTTCTCACTTTCTTCCCCCTTCCCCTTTCTAACTTCTAACTTCTCACTTCTTCTCCGTCTTCGGCGCAAAAACAAGGCTCACCGGCTTCCCGCAAGTCGTCTTCACCGGCCCGCCCTTCGCCTTCAATTCCCCACTCGCCGCATCAAACGAAAACACCTGCACGCTGTTCGACTCCTGATGCGCCGCCAGCAGCCACTTCCCATCAGGCGACAGCGTGAAACTCCGCGGCACCGCCCCGCCACAAGGCACCGTCCCCTTCAGCGTCACCGCCCCGCCCTCCGCCGCAAACACCGCAATGCTGTCATGGCCGCGGTTCGACGCAAACACCCACTTCCCACCCGGATGCACCGCAATCTCCGCCGTCGAATTCCCTTTATGCTCGCCCTCCAAGGTCCGCACCGGCTTCCCCGCCGTCAGGGTCTTCGCCTCCCCATCCCACGCCATCGGCGTCACCGTGCACGCCATCTCATTCAAACAATAAAACACTTTCCCGTCCGGCGAAAACGCCCCGTGCCGCGGCCCAGCACCCGGATTGATCACGCCCTCACCAATCGGCTTCTCCGCCAGCTTCTTCCCGAACGAATCCACCGCATAAATATACACCCGGTCCGTCCCCAGATCGTTCACCAGCACATGCTTCCCATCCGGAGCCAGCACCGCCCCGTGCGCATGCGGCGACTCCTGCCGCCCCTTATCCGGCCCGCTCCCCACATGCTGGATAAACCCAGTGCGCGACTCCAATTCCCCATCCTCCCCCACCGCAAACGTCGACACACTCCCGCCACCGTAATTCGCCGTCACCAGAATCCCCTCCGCCTCCACCAGACACAAATGACACGGGCCCTGCGCCCCCTTCTCGCCCACCGGCACCTGACTCAACTGCTTCAATTTCCCCGTCGCCCCATCCACCGCAAACGCCGTCGCCGCCGACGGACCCTCGTTCACCGCATACACAAACTTCCCATCCGAACTCACCGCCACAAACGAAGGACTCTCCGACACCGCCGCCGTCCCCCCAGACTTCAACACCCCCGTCAC
>CANHUG010000222.1 GCA_947462995.1 Verrucomicrobiales bacterium
GACGTCTTCGGCACCAAGTCCGAACTCTTCGTCCCTCACCGCGAAGACTTCAACGCAAGCGTCGAAAACACCGTCCCTGCCTTCGACACCGCCACCGACTGGAAATTCATGTCCCTCCGCCACTGGGGCTACCGCGCCGCAGGCGTTTCCCCTCAGTGGATCGTCCAAGTCTGGGACAACACAAGCCAAGGCACCAACCTCACCCCCAACGCCGCAGACCCCGTCTTCGTCCCCGTCGGCAACCCCACCGACCCAAGTAAACAGAAAATCGCCGCCCTCGAGGTCACCTACTACGGCAGCTACGGCGACAGCGCTGCCAACGACCCACCCACCGTCCCGGCTCAGAACATCAGCGTAGGCCAGTCCACCACCCCGGAATCAAGAACCATCCGCGCCAGCGGCTCCACAGGCAACTTCCCCATCACTGCCTACGACTTCTTCATCGCCTCAGACATCACCCCCCGCCAACCCACCCTCCCCACCACCGGGCTCACCCAGTTCATCATCGGCCGCGTCACCAGCGTCGCCAACCCGAACCTCACCATGGATGTGCGCCTCAACCGCGCCACCGGCGAATACACCTTCACCCCAGCCGCTCTCGGTACCTTCATCTTCCCAATCATGGTCGAAAACGACCTCGGCTACAGCGTCCCACGCGAAATCCGCATCACCGTCCGCCAGCCCACCCCAACCTACGACCAGTGGCGCACAGGCCTCTTCACCCCCGCTGAAATCGCCAACCCAGCCATCAGCGGCCCCAACGCCGACCCGGATCAGGACGGTCTCCAGAACTACCTCGAGTACGCCATGGGCACCCAACCCAAGGTCGCAGAAGACCCAGCCCTCCCCACCACCGAGGTCATCGGCAACGAAATGGTCTACACCTACACCGCAGACATCTTCCAAAGCGAAGCCGCTCTCTTCCCCCAAATCAGCAGCAACCTCCAAACATGGGAAACCGTCACCGGTGATACCCCCGGCGTCATCGTAGAGTCCCCCTCCACAGTCGACAACGTCCGCACCTTCCGCATCAGGGTCCCCCTCAGCGACCCCCGCCGCTACTTCCGCCTCCGCGCCCAGAAACGCTGATCGGAACCCTCCACCCTCACCTTCAACCCAACCCGCAGGACCCGGCGCAGCCCCCAAAGGCTGCTCCGGGTCCGCCAGTTTCAGGCCCAGCTATTGTTTGCAATTATACCCGCCCGCCTCTTAATTCCCCCCACCTCCCTCGTTCCCGACCTCCAGACCATGAACCGCTTCCCGCTGGCTCTGCTCGCCGCTGCCTTCCTCGCCGCCCCCGCCGCCGCGCAGCTCCCCAAACTCGACGCCCTCAGGGAAAAACTCGATGTCCTCGGCGACATGCGCATCGACTCCAGCAACATCAGCTTCACCCCGGAAGGCAACGTCGTCATCAGCGGCCCAGTCCACATCCGCTCCGACGAAATGGAGGTCTTCTGCTCCAAAGCAGAATACGTCGCCGACAAAAACCAGATGCGCTTCCTCGACGACGTCGCCATCTACAAAGACGGTCTCATCTACCGCGGCAACGTCGCCTCCTATAACACGGAATCCGAACAGCTCGACGCCTCCGAACTCCGCAGCAGCATCGAACCCCTCTTCTTCAAAGCCGGCTCCCTCACCACCCGCACCAGCGAAATCTCCGTCATCGAAGTCGAAAACGCTGAATTCACCACCGACGACTCCGAAGACCCTTCCTTCCACCTCGAATCCGACTCCGTCTCCATCTTCCCGGACGACCGCGTCGTCTTCCGCAAACTCAAGATCTTCGCAGGCGATACCCCCATCCTCTACCTACCCTACCTCTCCCAGCCACTTCAGGACGAAATGGGCTACTCCTTCGCCCCAGGCTACCGCTCCAACCTCGGCTTCTTCATCCTCAATCAGTACGGCGCCACATGGGGCGACCACAGCATCGTCAAATACAAGCTCGACCTCTACACCACCCGCGGCCTCGGCGCTGGCTTCGACGTCGTCTCCAGACGCTACACCAACAACGACGCCTTCGGTAAATTCAAATTCTACTGGGTCTACGACTCCGACCCATCTCGCAATAACACCTTCACCAGAGTCCAGCGCGGTGCCGTCGACTCCAACCGCTACCGCGTCAACCTCCAGCACCGCATCTACCTCCCAGGCCCGGACGAAAGCGACCTCTACCTCGACGCAGATATCAACAAAATCAGCGACGCCTACTTCTACGAGGACTTCTTCCCCACAGAATTCCGCGAAGACCCCAATCCGGACAACCTCGTCAATCTCGTCAAACGCAGCGACCGCGGCGAATTCTCCCTCCTCACCCGCTTCCGCGCCAACGACTTCTACAAAACAGACACGCGCCTCCCGGAACTCTCCCTCGATATGTTCCGCCAGCCGGTCTTCAACTCCGGCGTCTTCTACAACGGCACCACCAGCTTCGGCATCCTCGACGAACAACTCGGCGACTTCGACCGCCAGCAACTCGAAGGCCGCGTCCAGAATCTCTCCCTCCAACTCGCCGACCCAGCCCTCGCCACTCTCCTCGACGCCGCCGCAGCCACCAATACCCTCGCAGAACTCCGCGGCAGTCTCATCGAACAAGGCTTCAACCGCTTCCACACCTACCACGAAGCCCTCTACCCCAAAACCTTCGGCGGCGGCTTCACCCTCACCCCGCGCATGGGCGTCGGCTACACCAGCTACTCCTCAGTCTCAGGCGGCGGCCCGGACAACCTCAACCGCGCGCTCTTCGCCGCAGGCCTCGAAGGTTCCTTCAAACTCTCCCGCGTCTACGACAACGTCCAGAAACCTAACCTCGGCCTCGATGGCCTCCGCCACGTCGTCCAACCCTACTTCAACTGGTCCTTCGTCAGCGCCGACAGTCTCGGCAACAGCCTCAAAGGCATCGACCGCCTCGCCCTCTCCACCCGCCCAAGGCCCCTCGATGTCATGAACTACACCGCCATCGACGCCCTCAAGGACTGGAACGTCGTCCGCCTCGGTGTCTACAACCGCCTCCAGACCAAACGCAACCGCGGCACCTTCAACTGGCTCCAGGCCAACACCTACGTCGATGTCTTCGGCACCGACCCGGAATACAACCGCTCGGTCTCCAACCTCTACCAGGAAATCGAATGGAACCCGGTGCCATGGTCCCGCCTCAACGTCACCGCCCAGGTCCCCACCGGAGGCGACTCCAGCTTCACCGAACTCAATACCCGGGCCGTCTTCATGCCCACCGAGTACCTCGACCTCTCCATCGGTCACCGCTTCCTCCAGGACCATCCCTTCTTCCAGGACAGTAATCTCATCGACTTCGGTGCCTACGCCCGCGTCTCCGAAAACTGGGGCCTCAGCATGTACCAGCGCTTCGAAGCCGCCGACAGTACCCTCGAACTCCAGCAGTACTCCGTCCACAGAGACCTCTCCAGCTGGATCGCCAGCCTCGGAGCCATCGTCCGCGACCACCGCGGCCAGAACGAATGGGGCCTCCTCTTCAGCATGACCCTCAAGGACTTCCCCTCCGTCAGAATCCCGGTCGACTTCGACCCCCAAGGGGGCCGCCGCTGACCCCGCCAAACAAAGTGGCACAGGCATCTTGCCTGTGACCTCAATGCCTCAGGAGTCTGCCCCGCCGCTTGCCTCCACCCCGGCGAACCAGTATTCCCAACCCAACCAGCAGCTCCAACACGACACAAAAAACCCGTTCCCCACACCTCCCACCGACCGCTGCTCGCCACCATGGGTGCCTACTTCCTCCGCCGACTGCTCCTCATCCCGCCGACCCTCATCGGCGTGACCATGCTGGTCTTCCTCATCACCCGCTTCGTTCCCGGCGGCCCCATGGAACGCATGATCGCAGAAATGCGCAAAGGCGGCGACGGTGCCAGCCGCGGCGGTGCCGCCCAATCTCAGGCCCTCTCCGAAGACCAGCTCGAACAACTCAAGATCCGCTTCCGCATGGATCAACACCCCGTCGCCGGCTACTTCTCATGGCTCGGCGTCTGGCCCTACGCCGACCTCCGCAAAAAAATCGAATTCGGCCCCGACGAAAAAGATCAGCTCATCCGCGCCCCAGGCACCCGCGAACCCCTCAAAATCCTCCGCTCCGCACCCGGCACGTTCTCCCTCACCAACCCCGACGGCTCACCCCCGGACGGCTGGCAATGGCGCGCCCTCCCGCCCAAACCTAACACCAAGGACATCGAACGCGTCGAAATCTTCCGCAAACGCTTCTCCGGCCTCCTCACCGGCAATCTCGGCGAGTCCTTCCGCTTCAACGAACCCGTCACCGACGTCATCGCCCAGCGCCTTCCCGTCTCGCTCTACTACGGGCTCCTCACGCTCATCCTCACCTACGTCGTCAGCATCCCCCTCGGGCTCTTCAAAGCCCTCCACCACCGCTCCCCCGCCGACAACGTCTCCTCCATCCTCATCTTCGCAGGATTCGCCATCCCCGGCTACGCCCTCGGCAGCATCCTCGTCACGTTCGCCGCCGCCCGCTTCGGCTGGTTCCCCGCAGGCGGCTTCACCAGCTTCGACTTCATGGAAAAATCCCTCTGGGGCAAAACCGTCGACATCCTCTACCACTCCGCTCTCCCTCTCCTCTGCTACCTCATCGGTGCCTTCGCCTTCACCACCATGCTGACCAAAAATCAGCTCATGGATAACCTCGCCGCCGATTACGTCCGCACCGCCGTCGCCAAAGGCGTCCCCTTCCGCCGCGCCGTCATCCACCACGCCTTCCGCAACGCCAGCATCCCCGTCGTCTCCAACCTCGGCCGCTCCCTCTCAGCCTTCGTCGGCGGTTCCTTCGTCATCGAACGCATCTTCGACATCAATGGCATCGGCCTCCTCGGCTTCGAATCCATCCTCGACCGCGACTACCCAGTTGTCATGGGCATCGTCGTCATCTCCTCCCTCCTCGTCATGCTCGGCAATATCCTCGGCGACTTCCTCGTCGCCCTCGTCGATCCCCGCATCCGCTTCGACTGACCTCCTCCCATGCCGCTCAGCCCGATCACCCTGAAACGTTTCCGCCGGTTCCGCTCCATCCGCCGCGGCTGGTGGTCCCTCCTCCTTCTCGCTGCCATCCTCGTCGCCTCTCTCTTCGCAGAACTCTGGGTCTCCAACCGCGCCCTCTTCGTCCGCCACAACGGAAACTCCTCTTTCCCCTCCTACGGCGCCATCATCCCCGGCACTTCCTTCGGCCTCGACTACGCCTACGAAACCAACTACCGCGACCTCAAAACCTCCTTCTCCAACTCCGGCGCAGGCACCGTCATCCTCCCGCTCATCCCATGGTCGCCAGGCGAAAGCGACTTCCGCAAGGGCCTCAACCACCCCTCGCCCCCTGACTGGTCCAACCGCCACCTCCTCGGCACCGACCCCACCGGCCGCGATGTCTTCGCCCGCATGGTCTACGGCTTCCGCAACGTCATCGTCTTCTCCATCGCCTACACCGCCCTCACCTTCATCGTCGGCATCGCCATCGGCTGCACCATGGGCTACTTCGGCGGCAAAACCGACCTCATCGGCCTCCGCCTCGTCGAGATCTGGGAAACCATCCCGTTCCTCTACATGGTCATGATCTCCATCTCCCTCGTCCCCGCAGAAACCGGGACCGCATGGCGCATCCTCTGCCTCCTCGTCATCATGGTCCTCTTCGACTTCACCTCAAAGGCCATGCAGATGCGCGCCGTCACCATGCGCGAAAAATCCCGCGACTACGTCGCCGCCGCCCAGCTCATCGGCGCTCGCACCCCGCGCATGATCTTCTCCCACATCCTCCCTAACACCATCTCCGTCCTCGTCACCTACCTCCCCTTCTCCATCGCCGCCGGCATCTCCTCTCTCACCGTCCTCGACTTCCTCAACTTCGGCCTCCCCAAACCCACCCCTAGCTGGGGCGAACTCCTCGAAATCGGCCTCGATCACAAGGAATCATGGTGGATCGTCTCCTCCGCCTTCGGAGCCCTCGTCATCGTCCTCCTCCTCGTCACTTTCATCGGCGAAGCCGTCCGCGAGGCCTTCGACCCGCGCCGCCATACCATCTACCGCTGAGCCGCTAACACCATGTCCTCGTCTCCGCACCACCCCTCGGCCTTCTCCCGCCGCGACGCGCTCCGCACTTCCGCCGCCGCCACCGCCGCCCTCCTCTCCGGTTGCTCCCCAGCCCGCAAATCCCTCGACTACCCAAAAACCCGTATCCCTCTCCCCGAAGAAGCCATGGCCATGTTCCGGCGCTACCCGGACTTCTTCGAATTCTCCTCCCCAGACCGTCTCCCACCCAACCTCCCGTGGCAGAACGGTCAGGACGTCCCCGAACTCGGTGACCCCGAAGCCAAAAAAGGCGGCACCTACTTCTACTACAACCCCGACTTTCCGCGCACGCTCCGCTTCCTCGGCCCCGACGCCTCAGGCGCTTTCCGTAGCTACATCCTCGATAGCAACGCCCTCGCTCTCGCCGC
>CANHUG010000223.1 GCA_947462995.1 Verrucomicrobiales bacterium
GCAAACGCCCGCGCCACCCGCACCAGACTGATCGCCCCCCGCGTCCCCGCACCCAGACTCAACCCCTGCCACGCCCGCGTCGCCCTCACAATCCTTACCGCATACTCCACCACATCCGCCTTGCACACCACCGCAGCCGCCACCGCCTGCAACCGGATCACTTCCTCCACCCCGCACAACTGCTGCACTTCCCCCGTATCCAGCATCCCGCTCCCCTGCCCGGCCGTCACCGCCGCCACAATCCGCTCCTCATCCGCCTGCTCGGGATAATCCACCAGCACCTTCATCAGAAACCGGTCCAGTTGCGCCTCCGGCAACGCATACGTCCCCTCCTGCTCAATCGGATTCTGCGTCGCCAACGTCATGAACGGCGGCGGCAATGGCAGGGTCTCCCCGTCAATCGTCACCTGGGTCTCCTGCATCACTTCTAACAAAGCCGCCTGAGTCTTCGCCGGCGCCCGGTTGATCTCATCCGCCAGCAGCAGGTTCGTAAACACCGGGCCTTTCCTCAGCCGGAATTCCTGTCTCCCCATGTCATAAAGCGTATGCCCCGTCACATCCCCAGGCAGCAGATCCGGCGTGAACTGAATCCGCCGGAACACGCCCCCGAACGTCCGCGCCAGCGCCAGCACAAGGTGGGTCTTCCCTAACCCAGGCTTGCCCTCCAGCAGCACGTGCCCGCCGGACACAAACGCCGCCAGCACCTGATCCACCACTTCCGCCTGTCCGAAAAATACCGCCCCCACCGTCTCGCGAATCCGCTGCAGCAATCCCGCCGCCTCGGCACTCGCTCCCGACACCACTTCCTCCGGTTCCCCGGACCCGCTCAACTCTTCTGTGTTCTCGTCGCTCATGATTGTCATTGGTGCATTGTTGAAATCTCAAAACCGGCCGCCACACGCCGCGAGGATCACCTGAAGATCCGCCACCACCACCCTGAATTCCTCCGGCTTCTCCAGCCCGCCCCCACCCATCGCCCGCGCCACCCGATCCTCAGGCAACCCGCTCCGCTCCGCCAGCGCCGCATGCATCCCCTCAGCGTCCTCACTCAACCCGCGCGCCCCCGCCGCCCGCAGCACCCGATGCCGCATCGACTCCACCAGCGCTCCATGATCCGGCAGCCGCATCCATAGAAAACTTCCCTGATCCCCTAACTGCGCCGCCATCCGCCGCAACGCCCCCGTCTCCCGCGGCACCACCGGCCCGAACCTCGTCAGGTGCCGCCACAACCAAAGCACCATCAGCACCCCCAGCGCACTGACCGGCATCCACCCGTACTGCCACAAAAGCTGCCAGAAGGTCACCCGACCGCTATTCACAAAAATCACCTGCGTCACCGGCTGCAACCCAGCCACCGCCTCCAGCAGCCCCGCATGGTCAAGATCCCCAATCCACCGGTTCCGCCACGGCCGCCCACTCGTCACCAGCGTCACCCGACCAGACCCACGCCGCACACTCGCTAGCACCGCCGCTTCCTCATCCCCCGCCACCACATCCGCACCCATCCCCGTCACATCCGCCACCATCCTGTCCGCCGTCGTCACATGGTACTTCTCACCCATGATCACACACTCCGTATCCATATCCTTCAGCTCCGTCTCCCGGATCACCACCCCCAGTTCCTTCAAAAACGGCTCGTTCGTCCCCGGAGCCGACACCGCACTGCTCAACCAGTCATTCCGGAACCGATCCGTCGCCGTCCCCAGAATCACCAGATGATTCCCCTTCCGCGCCCACCGCAGCATGCTCCGCGCTTCCCCCACCGAACTCGCCCCGCCCAACGGAATCACCAGCATCGTCATCTCCTCGGGAATTGCCCCGGCCGCGCTCCGCACCTCCACCGCATAACTCTCCTCCAGCAGCTTCGATGCCGCCAGCCACGGCTGAAACCGCGCCTCCGCCTTGTACCCTAACGTCACATCCTCGTACTTCTCCTCCCCACGATTGCACCCCCCGACCAGCACAACCAACCCCACCACCACCAACGCCGCCAAACCCGGAACCACCTGTCGCTTTACCCCGCTCCTCACCACCCCAAACGGCCACTCCCCGAACAACCGCGCCGCCACTTCCTCCCGAGGCAGCACATCCGCATACGCCGCCCCCGTCCACGCCCCGCTCAAGCGCTCGAAATATCCAATCACCCCCGCATCGCCCGTCCCCCGCACATGCCGCACACAATCCCCCTCCGTATCACTCGCCACCACCGGCAGCTTCGCCTCACTCACCATCCACATCAGCGCCCCGCGATACAGCAACCGCATCGCCTCCTTACCTTCGCCAGCCTCCCACAACCGCCGCGCCTCGCCCGCCACATCCGCAGGCAACGATTCCGGCGTCACTTCCATCCCCATCACCACCCGCGGCCCTTCCACCTTCTCCTCACGCCGCATCGGCCCAGCCACCGCAAACCTCCCCATGCTCAGCAAGATCACCAGCGCCACCACCGCCACCGCAATGATCACATACCCTATCCACCCAAACCCAGCTACCCAATCGCCACCACCCCTGCTCCGCATCCGATCCAGATCCACTTCCTTCACCCGCTGCCGCCTCACCTCCCGCGCAAACTCCGGCCCCTTCAAAATCTCCGCCACCCGCTCCCCCGCCGGCCGCATCCCGTCCCCATCCGCCTCAGATCCCTCAACCACCTCATCCTCTCTTATCTCACCAGCCTCCACCATATCCTCCACCATCCGCTCGATCTCTTCCATGTCCTCCCCGGCTCCCTCCGCAGGAACCTCCCGATAACGCACCACCCCCTCCGTCTCCTGCGCCCTCACACCCTCACTCCCCATCAGAAACATCGCCATCACCACCGCCACCACAGCCCCGCCCAACCCTCGCAGCCGCGCACTCATCCTCCGGAACGCCACCTCAATGTCCCATCCCTCCAGATGCGTCCGGCTGTTGATGTACAACGCAAAACCAGACGCCGCATAAAACGGCTCCATCAGCGCCACCGCCGCCACATAACACAAATTCCCCATCTGCAGCGCCCACACCGGCAATTCCCCGAAGGCCGTGCTCCCCTCCAGCGCCGTCTCCAACGCCTCATCAATCGGACTCTCCACCAGAAAACTGTTCACAAACAATAACAACCCAATGCTCGCCGCCAGTTCCAGCTTCGCCGCCACATACGTCAGCGCAATCGCACTCCCCCCGCCATGAAAACCCAACGCATTCGCCCGCGTCCGGTACTGCCCGCCCCTCAACCCCTCCAGCATCGCCACCGGCAACCGGAACGACCGCTCCGGCGAAAACCTCAGCCACGTCAGCGTCGCCACCAACCCGCGCCACAAAGACGTCCTCCGGTCCTTCCAGAAATCCCCGCGCCTCGGCTCGCTCCCGAACAACACCCGACTCAGATAATACACCGGCTGCCGCGTCAGCACAGGCTTCATCCACCACAACACCGCCGACGTCCACAACGGGTAGTCCCACAGCAACGCAAACACCATCACCCAGCACGGCACCGCCACCATCAGCCACCCACGCATCATCCTCCCCCAGTGCCGCCGCGCCAGCGCACACCCGAGATCCACCGCCTCCCACGACCGCCTCGGCCGCAACACCGCTGTCGCTTCCTCAAGCCGCACCGCTGCCCTCCTTCCCACCACGCCCGCATCCACACAAATACACCGCCAGCAGCAGCCAGTTCATCGCCCCCACCGCATACTTCACCGACGTAGGCCCCGGCGACGCCGACCAGAATCCCTCGATGAACGCCGCAAAAAACACCAGCAGACACCCGCCGTAAATCAGCGGCAACGCCTTCTTTCCAGCCTCCGCCAGCGCATCCCCCCGACTCATCCTCCCTGGCTTCAACACCGCCTGCCCTAACCGCAATCCCGCCGTCCCGCAGATCACAATCCCCACCAGCTCGAACGCCGCATGCCCCGACACAAACCGGTAAAACTTCTCCGTGTCCCCCGCATAGTGCACATACCCCTGCATCGCTCCGATCACCACTCCCTGATACGCCAGCGCAAACAACGCCCCCACCATCGCCAGCACCCCGGCCCCCGCCATCCGCAACCCGATCGACACGTTGTTCTCAATGTAATGCCCGAACATCCCGAAGTCCGACCCGAACTCCCCGCGCAGAAACTCCTTCTCATCCCCAGGCCCGTACATCCCGTCCAGCATCCGCATCTCCTCCGGCCCTAACACCGAAAAAATCCACCGCGGATCATACTTCGCCGCCGCCACCATCCCCGCCATCGGCCCGAAAAACAACAGCATCGCCAGCGCAAACAGCCGCCACTCCCGCCGCAAAGCCACCGGAAAATCCCGCAGCAGCAGGGTCGCCACCCTCCACGCCGCCGCTCCCTCCTCCCGTGCCAGCAGATTCCGGCACCGGATCACTAACGCATTCAGCTCCCCGCACAGCTTCTCCCCGTAAATCCGATGCTGCGCCAGCGCCGAATCCGCACACAACTGCCGGTACAGCATCGGCAACCGCACCGCCTCACGCGTCTTCCCGCCCTTCTCCAGCTCCGCCGCGAGGGCCTCGGTCTCCGCCCACCGCGCCCGGTTCTGCTCTGTAAATGCCTGCTGTGTCATCGTCGGCTCAATTGTCAGGAATCCCTCAGCCACCTCCCCATCGCACGCAACCGCACCACTCCCTCCTCACCTCCAGTCCCCGTCAGACCGGACGCATGATCCGCCACCTCCCGCCGCCGTGGTCCCGACCACATCCCGCTCCGCTCCAGAAAACGCACCACCGCTCCCCGTTCCTCACGGGTCAGCGTCACCGGCGGCGGCTCGGGTTCCACCG
The DNA here is from genome assembly GCA_947462995.1 of Verrucomicrobiales bacterium. GTDB lineage: Bacteria > Verrucomicrobiota > Verrucomicrobiia > Verrucomicrobiales > V1-33 > V1-33. The sequence goes on from CANHUG010000223.1 coordinate 4,781, forward strand.
GCAATGGCGGCGGCATCCCCGCCACCGACTCCACCACCACATCCTTGCGCGTCTCATACACCACCAGCGTGTGCGCCACCAGATCCCCTAACCGCTGAAACCGCCGCGTGAACAGGCAACTCAACAGGCCGCCCAGATAACACCACGGCAGAAAATCCGCCACCCGCACCACATTCCTCAGCATCACCGCACCCAATCCCGCCGGCCCACCCCCATCCGCCACCACCCGCAACCCCATCCGCCGCTTCCCCGGCGTCGCCCCCCTAAGCCCCGCCTCGTAAAACACATGATACCCCCAGTACACCCCAAAACCCGCGATACTCATCGTCCCCGCCGCAAATCCCTCACCAGTCACCGCCGCCATCAGATTCCCCGCCACCGACATCAGAATCACCACCACAATGAAAATCCCCAGATCGATCGAAAACGCACACGCCCTCACCATCACCCCGGCCGGCCGCAACTCGATATCCACGCCCTCCGCCAGCTCGATCCGCTGCAGGGTGTCCAACGGCTTGTCCATCTCCCCCGCCGTCTGTGCCACGCTCATCGTCATCAGCGCGTCGGGTTCGCCTTCTTCGGAAGATCGTTAGGCCGCAACTTGTACCGGAACCCCGCCGCATTCCCTCCCGGCCAGATGATCCGGTACGCCGTCGACCTCACCCCCGCCCGCTTCTCGAACAACTCCGCCACCCCACCCGCATAATCAATCCCCGGCCGCATCTCCTTCGACCACCCGCCCGTCTTCCCTTCACCCTTCAGCCACGCCATCTCCGCCTCCCCAGCCATACTCTCCCACCGCGCACTCGACCCGAACAACCACTGCACGCCACTGCTCGCCGTCGCCGCAAAATACGCCTGCCCTTCCTCATTCTTCACCTGAAACCCTAACACGTCCCCCGGCGCAGCCGTCACCGCAAACTTGATGATCGCCCCAGGCGTCCGCTTCCCTCCCACCAGATACGTCCCGCTCATCTCCTCACCATTCAAATACACCGTCACCCCGTCGTCCGCCAGCACATGCATCTCAAAGGCCCGCGCCCCGGATCGATCCCCCGCCGCCGCCACTCCCGCTTCCCCACCACCACCCGCAGACGCCGCTCCCCGCTTCTCCATGTAAATCCCACGCATCTTCTGCAGCGTCGCCGGCAACGCCGCCACATCCACATTCAGCAAATCATCTGTCTTCACCCGCTTCACTTCCTCCAACCAAGGCCCCTTGTCCCCAGCCTTCGCCGCCTCACGCTCCAACGCCGCCACATACTGCCGGTCCAATGCCGTCAACTCCACCTCCGCCACCTTCTCCCCATCATCCTCCGCCACCTCCACCTTCGGCTTCGGCTTAACCTGCACCGGCTCCACCACCTCGGGCTTCACCTCCTCAGCATCCTCCATCTCGAAAATCCCCGCGTCTTCCTTCCGAAACGGCACATCCTCCACCACCGCCACCTCCGGAACCCGCGCCTCCTCCTTCACCTCCACGTTCTCCACGGCAGCCGCCTCATCCTCACCAGCCTCACCCGAAACGACCGCACGCTCCCCGCCCGGCTGCACATACACCATCGCCGCTGGATCATTCACCGGCACCGCCGGCACCACAGGCACAGCCGCCTCCTTCTCCTCCACTCGATCCGGCCCGACTCCCTCCGCCACCGCTCCCTTCCCTTCTCCCCCACCACGTGTCC
>CANHUG010000224.1 GCA_947462995.1 Verrucomicrobiales bacterium
TGAGCTGATTCGCAGCCGTCAGGATGAGCCGATGCTGCTCGGGCTGCATCTGATTGACGCGCGTCGCGGGGCATTCAATGAAGGCAATCCTAACACGGAGATGCTGACGCAGTGGGCCCTGCCGGACGACGGGCAGGTGCATGCGTATGTTTTCGAGACATGGATCGATGCGAAATGGGTGCCGTGGCTTGGGTGGGAGAATGCGCCGTATGAGCGGGGCCTTTCGGTGGAGAAACTGGTGGAGAAGTATGTGCCGGGGGCGTTCAGGCCGCGCCTTGCGGATGGTGCGGGTGAGCAGGAGAAGAAGGACTATGCTGAGGCGATGGCCGCGGCGTTGTTCGGTGCGGGGTATGCGGGGCCGCACATTCGGGTTCACAGCCTGACGATTGAACCGGCGTTCGAGTCATGGCCGCCGCGCAGTCACGTGTTTCTGTATGGAAGGGACGGCACGGAACCGGTGGATGGATTGCTGCTGCGGTTTGCCGGGCGCGCGTGGCGTCGGCCTGCGGTGGCGGAGGAAGTGGCGCGGTATGTGGCGCTGGCGAATGAGCGCATGGCGGCGGGTGCGTCGCGGGAGGAAGGCCTGCGGACGGCGTATGCGGCGATGCTGGTGTCGCCGAATTTCTACTATCTGCGGGACAGTGGGGCCGGGCGGGATTTCATGCTGGCGTCGCGACTCAGTTATTTTCTGTGGGCGACGATGCCTGACGAGGAACTGATGGAACTTGCTGCGTCGGGCCGATTGAGCGATCCGGCGGTGCGTCGCGCGCAGGTTGAGAGGATGCTGAATCACCGGAACGCGGCAGCGTTTGTCCGGGCGTTCACGAAGTGCTGGCTGCGGCTGGACAAGCTGGGTTCGATGCCGCCGCCGGGAGGGTTTTACTTTCATCGTCAGATGGAGCAGCAGATGCTGAGGCAGACGGACGCGTACTTCGCGGACCTGCTGCAGCGGAATGGCCCGGTGCGGGACATGATTGAGAGTGATTACACCTTTCTGAACGAGCGGACGGCGCAATGGATCTATCAGCGGGACGATGTGTGGGGGGATGCGTTCCGCAAGGTGCGGGCGATGCCGCCGCATGGTGGCGGGATGCTGACGATGCCTGCGGTGATGACGGCCACGGCGAATGGCGTGGACACGTCGCCGGTGGTCCGCGGGGTTTGGCTGCTGGAGAGCGTGCTGGGGACGCCGCCCAAGCCACCGCCGCCTAACATTCAGCCGCTTGCTCCGGACCTGCGCGGTGCCCGGACGATTCGCGAACAATTGGAAGCCCACCGGGAGCAGGAATCCTGCCGCAGTTGTCACGACAGGATCGATCCGCCGGGCTTTGCGTTCGAGAACTTCGATGAGCTAGGACTCTGGCGCACGCATTACAAATCGGAAGGCAAGGCGCTGCCGATAGATGCCGCTTCGGTGCTGCCTGATGGGCGCGAGGTTGCCGGGATTGCCGAGCTGAAACAGGCACTGCTTGCCAAGGAGGAACAAGTGGCGCGGAATCTCACGGAGAAGATGCTGACGTTTGCCTGCGGGAGGCTGCTGGGTCCCCGGGATCGGGGGGAGGTGGATCGAATTCTGGATGGTTTGCGGCCGAATGGATTCCGGCTGCGCGATCTGGTGCATGGAGTTGCGGGCAGTCGGTTGGTGACTGGAGAAGGGATCGGGCGCTGATGGGGGCGAGGAATTTGCGTCATACTCGGTGCCCGGGCGCTCAATCAGTATGATGCACTGCCGATTTCTCCGACTTTTCGTACTGCTGGCAGCCTGTTTCTCTGTGGCGACGGCGCGTGCGGTGGAACGGCTCAATGTCGTTCTGATTCTTGCGGATGACATGGGCTGGAACGATGCGGGATTCAGCGGGAGCAAGGTGATTGACACGCCGAATCTGAACCGGTTGGCTGCGGAGGGGACGGTGTTTGCGCAGGCCTGTGCAAGTGCGCCGAACTGTGCGCCCACGAGGGCTTGTCTGCTGACGGGGCAGTACCCGCCGCGGCACGGCGTGTACACGGTGGTAGATGAACGCCATGCGCCGGGCTCGCCGCATCACCGGATTCTGGCGGCTGAGAGCCGGGAGTCGCTGCCCACGGAATCAGTGACCCTAGCCGAGGCGTTGAAGCCTGCGGGTTATGCGACTGGGATGTTCGGGATGTGGAATCTCGGGCGGGGTCGGAGCGGTCCGGCGACGCCGACGGGTCAGGGGTTTGAGGTGTTCACCGAGCCGAAGGAACTGGGTTTTGCGAAGGATGCCTACAGGGATGCGTCGGGACGGTATTCGCCGGATGTGCTGACGGATGCGGCGGTGCGGTGGATGGCGTCGGTGAAGGAGCGGCCGTTCTTTCTGTACCTACCGTTTCACGACGTGCATGCGCCTTATGATCCCAAGCCGGAATTGCTAGCCAAGTATGAGGCCCGCAGGGGAGTGGCCGATCCGGCGCATGCGGCGACGGTGGAAGCGATGGATGCGAATGTGGGGCGCGTGATGGCGGCGCTCGAGGCGTCCGGGGCGGCGCGGCGGACGGTGGTCATTTTCACGTCGGACAATGGAGGGACCCGGCAGTATGTGGCACCGCTGCGAGGAGGGAAGGGAACGCTGTATCAGGGCGGGGTGCGGGTGCCTGCGGTGGTGCGGGGGCCGGGGATCAAGGCGGGAAGTGTCTCGCAGGTGCCGGTGCTGAGCATGGATTGGTTTCCGACGGTGCTGGCGCTGACGGGAGTCAAGGCTCCCGAAGGGGTCAAGGCTGATGGTGTCGATCTGGTGCCGGTCCTGACCGGTGCGGGCAAGGTGCCGGGGCGCGATCTGTTCTGGCACTTTCCGTGTTACATCGGCGGCGGAGGTCCGTGCAGTGCGATCCGCAGCGGGGATTGGAAGCTCATCGAGTTCTTTGAATCGAAGACGACGGAACTCTATCATCTTGCGGATGATCCCGGCGAGCAGCGTGATCTTTCCGCATCGAGAGCGGAGATGGCCCGCGCCCTGCTTGAACGATTGCGGGCGTGGCAGAAAGCGACGTCTGCGCCTTGTCCTGGTGAACCGAATCCGGCGTACGATCCGAAGGTAGCTCCGCGGAGGGGCCGCGAGGATCGGGGAAAAGGCGGCGGCAAGGGGCAGACAAAACAGACGACCAACGAATCAGCAAAGCCATGAACAAACATACTCTTCTGAAGTGCGCCGCGATGGCGGGGCTTTTGTTCCTGCCTTGCGGGAGTGATGCGCATGATGCCGGGCCGGTGTGGATCACGCCGAGCGGCTACCGTCTGACTGGGGAGGATGCGCGGCGGGAGATCGAGGCGGCGGCGGATAGGTTGCCGGAGGGTGATTCGGGATGGGAGTTCGTGGCGGTGCCGCGCGGCGATGCGCCTCCGCAGGCTGCGGCGTTTGGGGCCTTTGCGCCGGAGGTGACGACGCGATGGGATGATCAGTTCCTGTACATTGAAGGCAACGGGATGCCGTCGCACCGGATGATGGTGGGGATCACGGCATGGCAGCAGCAGGTGCCGCTGCCGCAGCGCTACACGGGCGCGAACGCGTGGCGGATTCCGCTGAAGCCGACGCCTGCGAAAGAGCCGCAGATGGTGAAGGGCCGGTTTCTCCGCGGGGCGATTGCGATCGCGGCGAACGGGATTCCGATCTTCAATCCGCAGAACAACCGCGGTGAGATTTCGTATGAGATCGGGGAACTCGACCAGTGGGGCGGTCACTGCGGCCGGGCGGATGATTATCACTATCATATTGTGCCGATGCATCTGCAGAAGACCCTCGGTAAGGACAAGCCGTTGGCCTATGCGCTCGATGGTTATCCGATCTACGGGTTGACCGAGCCGGATGGATCACAGCCGAAGGGTCTTGATGCTCTGCACGGGCACAGCGCTGCGGGGATTGGTTATCATTATCACGCGGCGGAGAAATACCCGTACGTGATCGGCGGGTTTCACGGTGAGGTGACGGAACGGGACGGGCAGGTGGATCCGCAGCCAAGGGCACAGCCGGTCCGCGAGGCCTTGCAGGCGTTGCGGGGAGCGAAGATCACGGGATTCGAAGCGACAGGGGGCAGTCGATATCGGCTGAGTTATACCGTCGGCGGCGACGAGCGGTCGGTGGCGTACGAGATCAAGACGGATGCGACGTATGCTTTTGAGTTCGACGATGGACGGGATGGGAAGCGGCAGGAGACTTATCGTGCCGGGGCGGGTGGGGGCGGCGGACGCGGCGAAGGACGTCCGCCGCGTGGGGAGGGCGGGGCTCAGGACGGAGGGCCGCGGCGGCGCCCGCCACCGGGTCAGGGCGGGAATGGTGGATGGGAGCCCGGTGCTCCGAAATTGCCGGATCAGCCACGCAGCAGCGACGGGACGTTTCTGCTGACGAGTCCAGTGGTTGAGGATGGCGCGGGGCTGCCGGTGGAGTTCACCGGGGATGGCGGTGGTGTGACGCCTCCGCTGGGGTGGCGAGGCGGCGAGGGGACGCGGGCTGGCCCGGTGGTATCGATCCGGTGTCTTACTTGATGGCGCGGAGGGATTCATTAACGGCTAACGAAGGGGCGCCGAAATAATTGTTGGAGAATTTCTGTCGACAAGGTTGGGTGGTCGTGATAAGAATCCAGTGCATCGGGGATGTTTGATAGACGTAACTTGATCGACGCTTCTTCCTGCCAGCATTTCAGATAGCTTCGCCTCATGAGCCTTCAAGTTCACGAAAAAGTCATCATTCTTCCGGCTGTGGACCCGGCGCATCACGGGACCGGGCTGGCAAACACCGTTCGTTCGATTCTCGATCAGAATGGTCGGCTTGTGTGGGAAAAGAGCCCGAGGGGTTTCATTTCGCACTTCATTTACGATGATGCCTCTGGTGCTGTGAAGCGCCAGATTGAAGACGTGGATGTCAGCCGCACTTCTGATTTCAATGGTTCAGTACCAGACGGGTGGACGACTCCTCCCGTTGGCGGTACCCATCTTATAACTGACATCATCACGGACCCCAACGGTCGGACATTGGAGTCGCAGGGGCCAGTGCATGCCGTGCAGACAGGGGAGCCGAATGGGTCAATCCCTCAGCCGCGGGCGCTGCGCACTTGCCAGTTCTTTGCCTTCGACGATCCGCAGAATGTACAGCTTTCCGCTATTGGTTACCGCGAGGGGGCGGCGGGGACAAATCCACCGCATACGGTGGGAGCCTTGAATTGGGCGCGGTTTGACGCGGCCGGACGGGTGGTGGAGGAGCGGTTGATTGAGCGCCCGGCGGCCGTGGATTCCTGGCCGCCGACGGCATCCGAGGGAATGAGTGACCGCTCCCGCTGGCGGCGTTGGACGCGGCGGCAGTACGATGCGGCCGGGTTGCTGGAGTGGGTCCGAGTCTACCACGACATTCCGGGTTCAGGGGACGGCATGGCAGGAACGAACTACGAAGAGACGAGGTATGGGTATGATCACCGGCGCCGTGTGAACCGCGTCCTTGATGCGAGCGGAACGATCACCCGGACGGTTTTTGATGCCCATGGGCGTCCTCAATCGGTTTGGATGGGCACCAATGATTCTGGAGCGACAGAGACCGATCCCGATGGATCAGGCGGAACCAACAATATGCGGCGGATCGAATCGCGACGCTACGATGTGGATCCGGCAACCAATATGGAAGTGGCGGGCCGCGACGGCAACCTTTCCGAGTTTCAACGACCTGTGGATGGCGATTCCGGGAATGATCGGATGGTGAGTTTCGGGCACGATTTCCGGAGTCGGCAGACGCACGCGACGGCCAACGACGGGAGCCGGGATTACATCACGGTGACCGAGTTCGACCATGCGGACCGGACCACCGGGACGGTGAGCTATCTCGAGACCGTGGCGGCGCATCACTTGCTTTCGAGGTCTCGGCTGGAGTACGACGCCCGCAGCCAGGTTTTCCGCGAGACGATGCAGGGCGCTGACGAGAACGGCGATCTGACGCTTGAGGTTCTTGTCAGCGAGCGCTGGTTTGATGCTGCGGGAAACCTCATCAAACGCCGCAGCCCCGGATCGCAGGCGAGGGAAAAGCTAGTTTACGATGGCCTCGAACGGAATCGCGTGCGCTACATTGTGCTGGAGGCCGCTTCGGACGAGCCGCCCGCGGGATCTTCGAGCAGTTCGTCATCATCAAGTTCTTCATCGAGTTCCTCGTCCAGTTCATCATCATCGTCTTCACCTTCCAGTTCGGGTTCGGAACCACCAGGCAGTTCTTCTTCGAGCAGTTCGCAGTCTTCGTCTTCGTCTGCTTCGAGCAGCAGTTCCGGTCCTCCTGATGGTTCGCCTCCGGGGAGCAGTGCAGGAGATGTTCCAGGGAGTGGATCGAACTACGATGATGGGGGCTATCCTGACGAGGAGGCGGACAAGACCTGTTGTTGTGAAGAGGGTGAAGAAGCTGGAGTGGGTGATGGAGGCGGGACCGGGGGAGAA
>CANHUG010000225.1 GCA_947462995.1 Verrucomicrobiales bacterium
CCGCTTTTGAAGAGCATGGATCCGGGGAAGGGTGGAGGGGCGCGCGGGGCGAGGAGGCCGGAGGATTGACGGGTGGGTGAGTTCAGGCGATGGAGAAGCCGGTGACGCCGGTGAGCGGGGCGATGGGGTGGGATTCTTTTTCGCGGATGTGGTTGGCGAGTTCGCTGTGTTCTTCGATTTCGGCGAGGAAGGCGTCGAGTTCGTCGGCGTCGTGGGACATGACATTGAGTTCGACGCGGCCGTCGGGGAGATTGCGGACGGAGCCGGTGACGTCGAAGCCTGCGGCGATTCTGCGGGTGGAGTAGCGGAAGCCGACGCCTTGGACGCGGCCTGAGTAGAAGATTTGTCTGGCGACCATGTGTTGGAAGGTGGGTGGTGGTGAGTGGGAGGGCAAGGGGATGAGGCGGATCAGCGGATCAGGGTAGATCGAGGGATGGAGCGGAGACGGAGACGAGTTGCCAGCGCCATGGTTGCCAGCCTGGGCGTTGCCACGTGAAGGTGAACTCGGCCTGGCGCGGGGAGTCGGTGCCGAGGATGGAGAGGGATTGGCGGATGGTGGCGGAGCGGCCGTTTCGGGAGATGACGGGAGGGGAGGCGGAGATGGAGAGGGAGGGGAAGGCGTAGCGGACGGCGCGCATGTTTTCGGCGATGGATTCCGGAGAGTGCTGCCATTGGTCGTGGTAGTCTGGAGCGGCGAAGGAGGTGGGGAAGTCGGAGGGGCTGCCGGATTGGGCCCATGTGAGGAGGTCGGCGTGGCGGGCCTTGAGGCGGTTGCCTGGGAGGAGCTCCCAGATTGCGGCGAGGGAGGCGATGAGGGCGAGGGCGAGGAGGATTCGGGTGCGGAACGAGAGGGCGTTCATGGGGGGAAGTACTGAGGGATTCGGGTGGGGGAGTGGTACGATTCCTGCTTCAGAGGGAGGAGGAAAAAAGGTTGCGGTGGCGGAATGACGGGCTGAAAATGCGCGACCTCGGGCCGGAGGGTTTTTAGAAACTGCCGGAGACCAACCTTAGATTCAACCAACGTACTGCATGACCTACCGTAACGTGATCGCCTTGGCCTCTGTGGCCGTTGCTGCGCTTTTGAGCAGCTGCTCCTCCACCACTGACCTTGCGAGTGCGAAGACGTACAAGACGAAGGGTGGGAAGCATGTGGACAATGCGAAGTATTATGTGGTGCGGACGACGGCGTACAGCCACGTGGAGGCGGACAGTTTGAAGTATGGGAAGGGGAATGCGGCTGGTGGGACGCTGAAGCACGGGATGGTGCGGAGTGCGGCGACGGACTGGTCGGTGTTTCCTGTGGGGACGGTGTTCAAGATCGAGGGGCAGCCGCACATTTACCAGGTGGATGATTACGGGAGTGCGCTGGTGGGGACGAAGACGATTGATTTGTACAAGCCTGATTTTGCGGGGATCAAGGAGTGGGGAGTGAGGAACGTGCGGATCAAGGTGCTGCGGTGGGGTTCGTACCATCGGAGTCTGGCGATTCTGAAGGATCGGACGCATCATTCGCATGTGAAGAAGATGGTGACGGGGATTGAGCATAAGATGAAGACTGGGGTGAGGTCCTGAGAGGGGCTGGGGGAATGGGATGACGAAGGCGGAGCGAGTGGAGTTGGTGGGGCGTGAGCTGGACCGGTTGTATCCGGAGACCCCGGTGCCGCTCGATCATCGGGATGCGTACACGCTGCTGGTGGCGGTGCTGTTGTCGGCGCAGTGCACTGATGCGCGGGTGAACCTGGTGACGCCTGGGTTGTTTGCGCGGGCGGCGACGCCTGAGGCGATGATGGCTGTGCCGGTGGAGGAGATTCGGGAATTGATCAGGCCGTGCGGGTTATCGCCGCAGAAGTCGGTGGCGATTGCTGGGTTGTCGCGGTTGCTGGTGGAGAAGCATGGGGGGCAAGTGCCTGCGGATTTCGAGGCGCTGGAGGAGTTGCCTGGGGTGGGGCACAAGACGGCGTCGGTGGTGATGGCGCAGGCGTTCGGGGTGCCGGCGTTTCCTGTGGACACGCATATTCACCGATTGGCGCAGCGGTGGAAGCTGACTGGGGGGCGGAATGTGGTGGAGACCGAGCGGGATTTGAAGCGGTTGTTTCCGCGGGAGCGATGGAACCGGCTGCATTTGCAGATCATTTTTTACGGGCGGGAGTATTGCACGGCGCGCGGGTGTGATGGGACGAAGTGTCCGTTGTGCAGGGAGATGTTTCCCGGGCGGAGGCCGGTGGCGGCGAAGCGGGCGTGAGGAGGGATGTCAGTTGGAGTTGGCGCGGATGCCTGAGACGGCGGAGAAGATGGAGGAGACGATGCAGTAGGCGATGATGGTGACGACGACGGCGAGGAAGATGATGATGACTGGGGAGATGAGGGCGGTGAGGCGTTTGATGCGGACGTCGAGTTCCTTGTCGTAGCGTGCGGCGGCTTTGAGGAGGGCTTTGGCGAGCTGGGAGGTTTGTTCGCCGATGGCGATGATATCGGTCATGAGGGGCTGGAATTTTCCGGCGCGGGCGAGAGCTGAGGAGAGCGGGTCACCTGCGGAGACCGAGTCGACGACGAGAGCGAGCCGGTGGTGGAAGAAGCGGTTGGTGGTGCCGCGTGCGAGGAGGGAGAGGGAGGAGAGGAGAGGGACCCCGTTGGAGACGAGATTGCCGAGGGCCTGGGTGAAGCCGGCGTAGAAGCGGGTTTCGATGATAGGGCCGATGAGGGGGATGCGGAGTTTGGCGTGGTCCCACCAGAGACGGCCGGGGGAGGAGGCGATGGCGAGGCGGAAGGCGAGGGCGAGAGCGGCGATGGAGGCGAGGATGGACCAGAAGTGTGAGGAGCAGAAGGAGCTGAAGGCGAGGAGGCCTTTGGTGACGGCGGGGAGTTCCTGACCGGTTTTGGCGAGGAGACTGGTGAGTTGGGGGACGAGGACGAGAGTGAAGACGGCCATGAGGACAGAGCAGGCGGCGATCATGAAGGCAGGGTAGATCATGGCCGAGGTGAAGCGGCGCTGCATTTCGTGGAGTTGGGAGATGCTGAGGGCCATGCGGTGGAGGACACCGGGGAGCGTGCCGGAGGCTTCGCCGGCGGCGATGAGGGAGACGTAAAGGTCGTCGAAGTCCGGTGAGGCCTTGCGGAAGCAGGCGGAGAGCGGGCGGCCGTCGCGGAGGAGAGTGCGGAGCCGGTCGCCGGTGCGGCGGATGACGGGGTCCTGTTGTTTTTCGGCCATGACGTTGAGGGCCTGCTGGACCGGGAGGCCGGCGTCGATGAGGTCGGCGAGTTCGCTAGTGAAGAAGATGAGCCGTGGTTTGTTGAGACGGATGGGGGAATCGGCTGCGGGGGAGCGGGAAGCGGTGAGGGCGTCGGCGTCGGTGGCGGTGATTTCGACTGGGGAGAGCCTGAGGGCTTCGATGAGGCGGAAGGCGTCGGAGCGGGAGGGGGCGTCGAGGGAACCGGAGACGGGTTCGCCGGAGGCGGAGAGGGCCTGATAGGAGAACCTTGGCATGGGTGAGTGGAGGGTCAGGGGAGGTGGTGGCCTGCGGCGGTGACGGCGATGACCTCATCGATGGTGGTATCGCCTGCGGCGACCTTGGCCCAGCCGTCGTCGCGCATGGGGATCATGCCTTCTGCGACGGCTTTGGCTTTGAGGGAGGCGGCCGGGGCTCGGGAGGTGATGAGGTCCTGGAGGTCCGGGGAGATGGAGCAGACCTCGATGATGGCGATGCGGCCGCGGTAGCCGGTGCCGCGGCATTCCTTGCATCCTGAGGGGATGAGGATGTGGTTTTTGAGGGAGGCTGGGAAGCCGAGTGAGGCGAGGTATTGAGGTGGGTAGAGGGAGGCGGGGGCTGGCTGGCGGCAGGCGGGGCAGAGCCTGCGGACGAGCCGCTGGGCGAGGAAGGCGCGGACGGAGGAGGCGATGAGGAATGGTTCGATGCCCATGTCGATGAGGCGGGAGATGCCGCCGACGGCGTCGTTGGTGTGGAGCGTGCTGAAGACGAGGTGTCCGGTGAGGGCGCCGCGGATGGCGATTTCAGTGGTTTCGAGGTCGCGCATTTCGCCGACCATGATGACGTTAGGGTCGCCGCGGAGGATGGAGCGAAGGCCTGCGGCGAAGGTGAGATTGATTTCCGGTTTGACGGCGATCTGGACGACCCCGTCGAGTTTGTTTTCGACCGGGTCTTCGATGGTGACGATGCGGCGGTCGAGGGTATTGAGTTCGCGAAGGAACGTGTAGAGCGTGCTGGATTTGCCGCAGCCGGTGGGGCCGGTGACGAGGATGATGCCGTTAGGGAGGGCGAGGAGCGAGCGGATGCGGGATTCGAGAGCGGGGTTGAGGCCGAGGCCTGCGAGGTCGAGACGTTCGCGGCCGAGGATGCGGAGACTAACGCTTTCACCGTTTACTGAGGGGATGGTGGCGATGCGGACGTCGAAGCGGCGGCTGTCGAGTTCGAGGTTGATGCGGCCGTCCTGGGGGAGACGGCGTTCGGCGATGTCGAGGTGCGCCATGATTTTGAGGCGCGAGACGAGCGCGTTCTGGAGGATGCGGACGTTAGGGGGGACGGAGACCTCGTTGAGTGCGCCGTCGACGCGGTAGCGGATGCGGAGGTCGTTTTCGAGCGGTTCGATGTGGATGTCGGTGGCGCGCTCGCGGATGGCTTCGCTGAAGATCTGGTTTACGAAGCTCATGATGGTGGCTTCCTCGTTGTCTTCGAGGACGGTGACCTCCTGGCGGAGGGAGTCTGGTTCGGAGAGATCGGAGTCGGAGACGAGATCATCGAAGCGGTCGGCGGCGACCCCGTAGCGTTCGCGGAGGGCGGCGGTGATGGCGGAGCGGGGAGCGAGGGCCCATGAGACTGGCGAGTCGAAGGCGAGACTGGCCATTTGGCGGGATTCGAGGTCGAAGGGGTCGCAGGTGAAGAGCGTGGTGGAGCCGGAGGGTGAGCGGGAGGGGAGGATTCTGTGGCGGAGGGCGAGACGAGCGGGGAGGAGGGAGCGCGGGTGGGAGTCGGGGTCTGGTGAGGGGATGGGGAGAGAGGGGAGGTGGAGGCTGGAGGCGAGAGCGGAGAAGAAGGCTGGTTCGTCTGGGACGAGGGAGCTGTCGAGGATGGCGTCGATGGGGTTAGTGCCTGAGAGGGCGGCGGATTCGAGACAGGATGAGAGAGTTAGGGAATCGTGGCAGCCTGCGGCGGTGGCGGCGGCGGCGACGAGGTCGGAGACTGGGTGGTGGGGGGCGGCGGTCATTTGGGGGACAGGCTGCCGTGGGGGATGGCGGGTTGGGATGGGGATGGGGGTGGGGAGAGTGGGCGTTCGAATTGTGGGAGGGGGATTTCTGGGAAGACGAGAGCGGCGTCGGCGCCGGAGGAAGTGCGGGAGTCTTCGACCATGCTAGCGGCGGCGGCTTCGGAGGCGTCTTCGACGACGACTGGCTGAATGAAGATGATGAGTTCCTTGCGGGATTTTCTGGTGGTGGTGGATTTGAAGGCGTGGCCGAGGACGGGGATGCGGCTGAGGACGGGGATGCCGGAGGTGGTTTTCTCTTCGTTTTCGGTGATGAGACCGCCGAGGACGATGGTGGAGCGGTTGGCTACGGTGACGGCGGTGAGGAGACGTTCGGTGGCGATGACGGGGACGGAGTTGCCGGAGACGTTCTGGGTGCCGACGACGGTGTCGTTGACCTGAGCGATGTTGAGACTGACCTCCTTGTTGCTGTTGATGAGGGGGATGACCTCGAGTTTGAGGACGACGTCCTGGAAGTTGATGGAAGTGCGGACGCTGTTGTTGTTGGCGAGGTCGGAGACGCTGCTGGTGGGGACTGGGATGCGGCGGCCGGAGGTGATGACGGCTTTTTTGTTATTGGCGGCGTAGATGGAGGGACGGCTGAGGACCTTGAAGCGATCGGTGCGTTCGAGGGCGTGGATGAAGGCGTCGACCCCGTCGCCGATTTCGCCGTAGAGGCTGAGGCCGGGGATGAGCGGTCTGAGGGGTTGGTCGAGGGAAGGGTTGCGGATGTCGCCGATGGCGCGGGCGAGATTGTCTGCGGTGATGAAGCCGCCGGCGACATTGCCTTGTTCATTGAGACGGCGGAGGTAGTTGACGCCGAAGTCGACATCGTTGCCGAGGGTGAGTTGGCCGATGATGGTGGCGAGGTAGACCTGAGGTGGTTTGTGGTCGAGGCGGTCGAGGAGCCCGGTGATTTTGGCGAGGTCTTCTGCGGGGCCGTAGGCGATGAGTTTATTGGCCTGGACGTCGGCGACGAGTCTGGTTTTGCCGATGAGGACGGAGAGAGGCGGGGCGGTTTCCTCGGGTGGGATGAGTTGGTCCTCGTAGCCTGCGGGAGCGGAGTTGGCGCCTTCGCGCTGGGAGGAAGTGCGGCGGGAGCGGCCGGCGAGGGTGGCTGGGTCGGCGGAGGCGAC
>CANHUG010000226.1 GCA_947462995.1 Verrucomicrobiales bacterium
CCGTCTCCACACCATTCGCCAGTTCAATCCGCCCCTGGCAACGCCTTGGTCTCCCCGGGCAGCGCCTTCCCATCCTCCGCCGCCGCAGGCCCCGCAGGTGCCACCAGCTCAATCACCTTCTTCGTCGCCGCCACCGTCACCGTCAGCCGGCTCAGCGTCACCGCCCCATCCGCACTCTCGCCCAGCACCATCGCCAGCGCCTCCCCCTTCGGCCCCTTAACCATAAACGTGTACTCCCCGCTCTCCCCCTTCAAGTCCTTGCTCGTCTTCCCAATCGACATGAACCCCTCACTGATCGGTTCCCCGATCTCCGCCACCACCTCAGGCGACCGCTGCACCTCAACCAGCGCCGCCTTGTAAACCGGCGATGCCTTCACCGTCGACATCAGCTTGCTGAACCCAATCCACCCCACCACCGCCAGAATCGCCACCAGCGAAAGACATCCCCCGCACCCGTAAAGCACCCACTTGCCCCCACTGCTCGGCGGCGGCGGCTCCGTCTGCCAAACCGGCGGCTCCGGCGCATGCGACGGATTCACCGGTGGCATCGGCGGCATTCCGGAAGGTTCAGGCGGCATCGGCGGCGGATTCATGAAAAACAGGCTCTGGGTTAAACTCCCCCCTCATCCGCCACCCATCGCCTCCCCACAACGCCAAAACCCCGCAATTCCCCACCCCGGAACTTCCGACTTTCATTTAACCCAATCTCCCCAATCATCCCCCGCACTCGTTCCTCACGCAGTAACCGATCACCCATGCGCCGTCTGCTGCTCTGCCTCCTCGCATGGTTCCTGCCAGCCGCCGCCCGCAGCCAGGAACTCCGCGGCTTCTGGGTCGACGCCTTCCACTCAGGCTTCAAATCCCCCACCGAGGTCTCCCAGCTCGTCGCCGACGCCCGCGCCGCCAACTGCAACGCCCTCTTCGTCCAGGTCAGAAAACGCGGCGACGCCTACTACAGCAACGGCCTCGAACCCCGCGCCACCGACATTTCCTCCTCCTCCTTCGACCCGCTCGCCGACCTCGTCGCCAAAGCCAGCTCCGGCCCGGAACCTCTCAAGGTCCACGCATGGATCGTCTCCTTTAATATCTGGAACTCCCAGTCGTCTCTCCCTTCCCAGCCCTCCCACCCCTACCGCACCCACCCCGACTGGCTCACCCAGCGCAACGACGGGGTCCAATGGGACGGCGCCAACTACGCCTTCGACCCAGGCCACCCAGCCGTCCAGCAGCACACCTTCGACGTCGCCATGGACCTCCTCCGGCGCTATAACATCGACGGTCTCCACCTCGACTACATCCGCTACACCGACGCCAACGCCTCCATCGGCTCCAACCCATGGGGCTACAACCCAGTCACCGTCGCCCGATTCCTCCGCCTCAATAACCGCACCACCACACCCGGCCCCGGCGACTCCGCATGGCTCCAGTTCCGCCGCGACCAGGTCTCCGCCCTCGTCCGGAAGCTCTGTCTCCACGCATGGCAACTCCGGCCCACCATCACCCTCTCTGCCGCCACCATCGCCTACGGCTCCGCCCCGTCCTCCAGCAGCCCAGCCGCATGGCGCGAACGCGACGCCTACGCCCGCGTCCTCCAGGACTGGCGAACCTGGCTCGAAGAAGGTATCCTCGACCTCGCCATCCCCATGATCTACCGCGATCAAACCAACGCCACTCGCGCCTCGGAATGGCTAGGCTGGACCGCATGGACCCGCGACAACCAGTTCAACCGCCACGCCGCCGCCGGACTCGGCAACTATCTCAACCGCTTCGAAGGCACGCTCACCCAGATCCCCGCCGCCCGCACTTCTAACACTTCCGGCCGCTCACTCTCCGGCACGGTCCTCTACTCCTACGGCACATGGGGCCGCACCCAGAACCCTGACTCTTCCTACACCAGCAACTACCTCCCGCGCGCCACGTTCCTCGCCGCCCTCACCAACCCGGCCACCGCCGAGTCCTTCGGCGGCACCGCTCCCTTCCCCTCCCCAGTCCCAGTCCCTCCCATGCCTTGGAAATCCGACGTCTCCCGCGGCCACCTCATGGGCTTCCTCCGCATCGCCGACGGCTCTCTCCCGATCGACGGCGCTTCCCTCACGCTCTCCGGCCCCGCCCAGCGCACGCTCAAATCCGACGCCACTGGCTTCTTCGGCACCATCGATCTCCCCCCGGGCGCATACACGCTCTCGGTCTCCATCCCCGGCTTCCCTCCCATCTCCCGCTCCCTCACCATCACCGGCGCCTCGGTCTCCTCCGCCAATCTCTGGCTCGACGCCGATCCCTTCGCCATCACCTCCATCTCCCGCAACCCCGCCACCCGCCGCACTTCCCTCACATGGCACTCGCTCCCGGACACCACCTACTCGGTCCAATCCAGCGACAATCTTCAGTCATGGTCCCCCGCCAGCCCGCCCATCCCGTCCCAGGGCCCCTCCACCTCATGGACCAGCCCGCCCGACGACCAAACCCGCCGCTTCTACCGCGTCGCCACCATCCCCTGACCCTTCTCCTCTCATGAATCCCCCATGGTGGCACCGCCCGGTGCGCTTCGTCCTCGAACGAAAACTCCGCAATCTCCCCGCTCCTCTCTGCCGGACCTGCTCCAACCCCATCCCCATCCCGTCCGTCATCACCGACGATCTCTGGGACACGCTCGTCCTCTGCCCCCACTGCGGCGCTGGCTGCTCGCTCCTCGCCCTCGGCAATCGCCAGGACGAAACCACCCTCCCTCCCCCCACCACCGCTCTCCCCGCAGACTCCACCATCTCCGCCGACTCCTCCCCAGCCTCCAATCACTGGAACATCCCCGCCAGAAAACGCATCAACTTCATCCTCGTCTTCGGCACCATCTGGCTCCTCTTCACTTCCCTCTTCCTCTGGGCCTTCCTCTCAGACAAATCCGACTCCAACACCCCCGGCTGGGTCCTCGGCATCTTCGTCTCCGTCTTCGTCGCCATCGGCCTCGGCACGTTCTTCGCCGGCCTCCGCATGGCCTTCATCTCCTACGACCTCACCATCGCCAACGGCCACCTCACCTACTCCCAACACCTCTTCGGCGGCTCCAAACACATCACGGTCTCCCTCAATTCCATCCAGTCCGTCGAACTCACCGAATTCTACCAGCAGAACTACCGCCCAGTCCACGGCATCGAAATCCGTAGCTCCGAAGGGAAAATCCGCTTCGGCAGCCAGCTATCCGTCCCCGAAAAACAAGTCCTCACCGCCCAACTCAAAGCCGCTCTCCTCCCTCAACCGTTCTCTCCCGTCACCGCTGCCTCCACCGCCACCGCTCCCTCCACCCCAACCTCCCACCAACTCTCCCCATCCACCCCGTCCACCCCGCCCGCCTTCGCCATCCCTCTCGCCCCCGACGGGGTCCTCCGCATCGAATCCCAGGGCCGCTGGCACCTCGCCCTCATCATCCCCGCCCTCTTCATCCTCGCCGTCACCAGCTTCATGCTCTTTCAAGGGCTCCGCATGCTCTCCCACGCGGTCTCCCCGGACTCC
Source organism: Verrucomicrobiales bacterium (assembly GCA_947462995.1). Taxonomy (GTDB): domain Bacteria; phylum Verrucomicrobiota; class Verrucomicrobiia; order Verrucomicrobiales; family V1-33; genus V1-33. The sequence goes on from CANHUG010000226.1 coordinate 3,505, forward strand.
TCAGACCCTCCCGGAGCCTTCCGCTTCCTCTCCTCCGCCTTCATGATCTTCTGGTGCTCCGGCCCGCTCCTCGGGGTCCTCATCAGCTCCGCACTCCTCTTCCTCGCATGGAAGCTCCGCTTCTCCCACCAACTCATCGAGATCAGCCGCTCCTCCATCACCCGCACCAAATCCTCCCGCTCCCACTCGTCCTCGGAATCATGGAACCTCCGCGACCTCCGCCAAACCATCGTCGTCCCAGTCAGCGCCACCAACAACTCCCCCTCCTACCGAGGCGAAATCATCCTCAACTCCACCGTCCTCCCTTTCGGCTGGGGCCGCCCGAAACCAGAACTCGACGCCTTCGCCGCCGCCGCCAACCAGTTCATCCCTCCCACTCCCTCCTCTCCCCATGGTGAATAAGTCCCAAATTACCAGTTGCCGTTCCTCCGTTCTCTGCCACTTTCGCCCCCTCTTATGAGAAAGAAAATTGCTAGAAGCAAGACGAGGAAAGGCGTCGTGAAACGGTTCAAGATCACGGGAACCGGCAAAATCCTGCGCCGCAAGCAGGGTCGCCGGCACCTCGCTGAGTGCAAAAACCGTAAACGTAAACGCAACCTCCGTAAGGTCGGGCTCGTCGCCCAAGTCGACGTGCCACGCCTCATGGAATGTATGCCGTTCGCCTGACCTCCACCGGCCGGTTCCTCCGGCCAAATCTGCCGCCGCCTGGTGCCCTCGGGCACCTTCGATCTGGTGAGACGGCGCAGATCATCTGAAAACAGCCCGATCAAATCCCAAATAACATGTCAAGAGCTACCAACTCTCCGGCCAGTCGTAAGCGCCGGAAACGCATCATCAAACAAGCAAAAGGCTTCTACGGTAATCGGAGCCGCCTCTACCGCTACGCCAAAGACGCCCTCTTCAAAGCGAAGACATGGGCCACCCGTGACCGCAAAACCCGTAAACGGAACTTCCGCTCGCTCTGGATCACCCGGATCAGCGCTGCCGTCCGCGGTCGCGGCATGACCTACAATCGCTTCATGGAAGGCCTGAAGTTCCTTAACGTCGATCTCGACCGCAAGGCCCTCGCAGACCTCGCCATCAGCAATCCAGCCGTGCTCGACGAACTCGTCGCTCAGGCGAAATCCGGCCTCCAAGCCAAAGCAGCCGCCGCCACCAAGGTCTCGGCCTGACGCATCGTAACCGGATTCTCCAAAATCCCTTGCCCAGCGGGGCCGCCTCCTCCATGGAAGCGGCCCCGCTTTTTTCTCCCATGGAACAGGAACTCAAGGCCCTCCTCGCCACCGCTCTCTCCGAAATCACCGCCGTCTCCTCCGAGCCTACCCTCGAAGACTTCAGGCTCCGCTATCTCGGCAAAAAAGGGCTCCTCACCGCCCTCTCCTCAAAAATGCGCGAGGTCCCCGCTGACCAGCGCTCCTCCGTCGGCGCTCTCCTCAATGAAGCCCGCGACGGCATCTCCTCAGCCATCGATCAGAAAAAATCCGCCCTCCAGGCCGCCCTCGACGCCCTCCAGGCCGCCGGTCTCGATATCTCCCTCCCCGGCCGCCCACTCCCCGCAGGCGGGCTCCACCCCATGACTCAGGTGCTCGACCGCGCCGTCAGCATCCTCCGCCGCATGGGCTTCGCTCTCGCCTCAGGCCCGGAAGTCGAAACCGAATGGCACTGCTTCGACGCCCTCAACACCCCCGCCGATCACCCCGCCCGCAACGAAAGCGATACGTTCTATTTCAATAACGGGCTCCTCCTCCGCACGCACACCAGCAGTGTCCAGGTGCGCACCATGCAGCAGCAATCACCCCCCGTCCGCATCATCGCCCCAGGCAGCGCCTTCCGCCGCGACGAAATCGACGCCACCCACCTCTCCGCGTTCAATCAGCTCGAAGGTCTCTACGTCGCCCCCAACGTCAGCCTCGCCGACCTCAAAGGCACGCTCTCCCACTTCTTCCGCGCCCTCTTCGGCCCCAATACCGAAATCCGCTTCCGCCCGCACTTCTTCCCCTTCACCGAACCCTCCTACGAGGTCGACGTCAAACTCACCCCCAAAGGTCAGGCCCCACGCTGGGTCGAACTCCTCGGCTGCGGCATGGTCGACCCAGCCGTCTTCGAAGCCATCTGCAAATCCCGCAATGACGAGGTCTACCACCCGGACCGCGTCACCGGCTTCGCCTTCGGCATGGGCCTCGAACGGCTCGCCATGCTCCAATGGGGCATCCCGGACATCCGCCATCTCATCGAAAACGATGTCCGCTTCCTCTCCCAGTTCTCCGCCTGACACCCAGCCCACCCATGGCCCTCTCTCCCGCGGCCTCCCCCCAAGCCCACGACTGGTCCGCCATCCGCGCTGACTTCCCGCTCCTCTCTGCACCCGCGTCACCCCCACTCCTCTACTTCGACAGCGCCGCCTCCTCACAGAAACCCGAAGCCGTCATCAACGCCCTCGACCACTTCTACCGCAACGACAACGCCAACGTCCACCGCGGTCTCTACGCCCTCTCCGCTCGCGCCACCGACGCCTACGAAAACGCCCGCGCCACCGTCGCCTCCTTCCTCGGCGCTTCATCCCCTAACGAGATCATCTTCACCAGCGGCACCACCGCCGCCATCAACCTCGTCGCCAACTCATGGGGCCGCGCCAACCTCAAACCCGGCGACCGCATCCTCCTCACCGAACTCGAACACCATAGCAATCTCGTCCCGTGGCAGCTCCTCGCCGCCCAGACAGGTGCCCAGCTCGATTTCGTCCCAGTCCTCGGCCCCTGCGGCACGCTCGACGAAGCCGCGCTCGACCACCTCCTCGTCCCCGGCGTCAAGCTCTTCGCCTTCACCCACATCTCCAACTCCCTCGGCACCATCAACCCCGCCGCCAGATGGTGCGC
>CANHUG010000227.1 GCA_947462995.1 Verrucomicrobiales bacterium
ACTCCCCTCCCGTCGCCGCACTCCGCCACTTCTCCCCAGGCGTCATCGTGAAATCCCCCGACTTCAAATGCCGCTGCCCACCACCAGCCCTCACGAGCGTCCCGCTCGAAAACGGATCAGTCCCCCCGGCATTCCGCAATCGGTACAGCATCAGATCGCTCCCATCCGACAAACTCAGCGAAAACCAGTCCCACCCGATCTGCCCGGCCGCTAACTGATTGCTCGCCCACTCGCGGTCCAGCCACACGCGCCCCGTCACCTTTCGCTCCCGCCCGTCACTCCGCACCGTCCCCGACGCCTGCATCCGCGTCAGCGAATAATACAGCGACGCATTCCCCTCACCCGCCGACTTCCGGCTCAACCCGCCTTCCCCATGCACCACCGCCGCTCCCGTCGGCCGCAAATCAAGCACCAGCGACGACTCCCCGTCCGGCCGCGCTTCTAACTTCATGCTCCCGTCCTTCTCCAATCGCAACTCGTTCCCCTCGATCCACGCCAGTCTCTCCTCCCCCGGCTTCCCAAACCCAGCCTCCCCAAATGCCCCGCGACTCAACCGCTGACCATACCGGAACCTCCGCTCCCTCACATCACTCAGCGTGAAATGCCCCATCGCAAAATCATCCTTCACAAACCGCGACCGCACCGCTTCCCGCGCCCCCTCCGGCCTCACCCCGCGCCGGAAGATCGTGAACTGAAACCCGTACCGCCCGCCTCCCTCCGCCTCCAGCACACCTGTTAGGTACCACCACTCGGTCCGGTACCCGTCATGGCTGTAATGATCCCGCGGAAACTCCCACACATGCCCCGCCGCCGCCGGCGTCCACACAGGCCCGCCCCACGCCCTCCCCATCGCCGCTGCCCCTATCAGAAATAGCCGCCGCGTCATCATCGCCCCGGTAGAAATAAAAACCGCTCCTCATCCACCCGCGCCCCATCCGGCATCTCCAGCACCCGCCCCCCAGGCATCACAAGGCTCATCACGCCATCCGCCCCAACCACACACCGCACCCCCGTCAGCAATCGCCCGCAACTCCCCGCACGCCACCCCGCCTGCGGTTCCGCAGTGCTCGTCAGCATCGCTGGATCAGGCATCGACACAGCTACGATCCCCCCAGCCTCCGCGGGTGCATGACACCAGCTCATCTGAATACCCGCGCCCTCCCCTGCTTCCCCTCCGTCGCCCACCAATTGATGCCTCACCCCAGCGATCGCCAACTCCACCGACCCGACCACCACACTCGGCGGATGCTGCCCCAACGCCCGCTCCCGCGCCTCACCACTCACCTCCCGCGGCATCAGCATCAGCGGAATCCCCCGCAGCAGCGGCCCCCACAACCCAGCCACATACCCCAGCGGCGTCGCCATCCCCTCCACATTCAGCAACCGCTCGCCCTCCCGCATCACATCCGTCCCCCGCAGCATCTCCGTCTGCATCATCAATTCCTCACCACTCAGCACCCCACAGCGGATCCGCCCACCCTCCCGGTAAATCCCCCCGCATCCTCCCGCCCCCCGCGGCTCAGGCAGCATCCACCCCATCACCACCCCCGGCGCTACCCACGCCGCCGCCAGATCCATCGCCTGCCCCAGACTGTCAGGCTCCTCCAACTCCCCCTGCACATCAAGCACATGGTCCGGCCACGGAAAACCCGGCAGCGCCGCCCGCACCGCCACTCGCGTGATCACCGTCCTGACTCCCGCCTTCTCCATCACCGCCGCCAAATCCCCCGGCTCATCCGCCAATCCCATATCAATCACCACCGGCACCCGCCCACCTAGCACCAGCGCCGTCACCACCGTCACCGCATCCAACCCCGGCGGCAGCACCACCCCAATCCGCTCCCCAGGCAATCCCTCCCACCGCCTCGCCAGCTGCATCCCCCGCGCCAGCAACTCCCCGCGCCGCAACCGCCTCCCGCTCCCGTCACCCACCATCACCGCCGTCAGCCACGGCTGCCGACCCAACGCCCCCGCCACACTCCTCACCATCCCGCGCAGCACTTCACCCCGCCCCGCCAGCGCCTCCGCCGCCAATCCCTGCATCGCCTCCCGCAATCTCCCCGCATTCGCTTCCTCCGGCCTCATCGGCTCCCCGAACATCACCGACACATGATACGGAAAATGATGTGGATGCCGCCTCAGCAGCCGCCCGCCCCCTGACGAAAACACCGACCCCCACAAGTCATCCATGTACACCGGCACCACCGGCCCCCCGCCTCGCCGCGCAATCAGCTCAAACCCTCCACGAATCCCGTTCATCATCCCCGTCCTTGTTAGCTGCCCTTCCGGAAACACACACGCCACACCGCCTCCCCTCAGGATCTCCGCCATCTTCACTATCCCATCCTTCGCACGCGTCCGCGAAATCGGCACCACCCCGAACGTCCGCAGCACCAGCGCAAACACCGGATTCTCAAAAAACTGCCCGAACGCCGCAAACCGCACCGGACGATCACACGCCGCCGACAGCACCAGCCCGTCAATGTAACTCACATGGTTGCTCAACAGCAGCGCCGGCCCGCTCTCCCTGACACGCCCAGGATGCACCAGCCGGATCCGGTACACCACCCGAATCAGCCCCACCACCAGAAACCTCACAAAATTCTGCGGTATAATCCGCAGCACATACACCGACACCCCCAGACACAGCACCGCCAGCACCGCAAACTGCCACCGGATCCCCAACCCCGCTCGCATCAGCACAAACTGCAGCGCAATCCCTGCCATCATCGCAATCGAATCCATCAACCCCGCCGCCGACAGCATCCTCCCCCTCACCCTCGGCTCCACCTGATCCTGCAGGCTCGCATGCAGCGGCACCATGAACAACGCACTGCACGCCCCCAGCACCAGCACCGCCGCACAGAACCACCACCCCCCAGGCTCCGCCACACTCCCCATCACCCCAGCCACCGCCATCCCCACTCCCCCGATCGGCACCATCCCTAACTCAATCCGGTTCGCCGACAGCTTCCCCGTCAGCAGGCTCCCCACCGCCACCCCCAGCGCCACCAGCCCCAGAAACTCCGAACTCAGCGCCGCCCGCGAAGCCTTGTTAGGCTCGATCTCCGCCGCCAGCGCAATCAGCATCAGCGTCAGCATCGTCGCCGCCAGCCAGAAAAATGACACCCCCAACGCCGTTAGCCGCACCCGCCTCACCGCCATCAGATCGTCCAGATGCCGGAAATGCTCGGTCCACAACCCCCGATGAAACCTTCCCTCCCCATGCACCGGCGTCCGCTCCACCCGGAACGCCAGCACCAGCGGCACCACCGCCACCACCGCCAACAGAAGCACCGGCACCGCCGCCGCACGCCACACATCACCCCCGAACACTTCATCATGCCCGTACTCGAACGCCTTGCCGCCTAGCAACTGCCCGCACGCAAACGCCGCAATCATCGTCACCTGCATCCACCCCGACGCCGTCGTCAGATGCCGCTCCCCTACCAATTCCTTCACAATCCCCGACTTCGCAGGCCCGTACACCGCCGCCTGCACCGCCAGCACAAAAAACAACGCCGTCGCCACCCAGAACCATCCCGCCGCAAACGCCGCCGCCACCCCGCCCAGCACCACCACCTGCACCGCACTGCACCAGATCAGCACCCGCCGCTTCGACTCATGATCCGCCAGCCACCCCGCCACCGGAGCCAGAAACAACTGCGGCAGCACCAGCAGCACACTCACAATCTGTGGATACCACCGGCTCGCCGCCACCACCTCCGAAACCGCTAGCAATATAAACTGCGCCACCTTGTCGTTGAACGCATTGTGCGCCTGGTTCTCCACCACATACCACAGCGATCGCCACGCCGGTTCCCGCCGCCCGCTCCGCATGCCATCGCTTTGCTCCCCGACAGACCCTGACTTCATCACAGCCCTTTCACCTCCGGCTCGCCATACAGCGTGAACGCATGGTGATCCTCCACCCGCACCCCCAAAAGCTGCCCCTTCAGCCGGTCATGCGGCCCCGGAAACACCACAATCCGGTTCTGCGGGGTCCTCCCGTACAACCGCTCCCGGTTCGTCTTCGAATACCCCTCGCACAACACCTCCACCACCTTCCCGATCTCCCGCTCATACTTCACCTTCGCCCGCCCGTTCACCAGCGCCAGCAGATCCTGATGCCGCGCCTCCTTCTCCCGCTCCGGTACCTGCAACGACTCCTCCATCTCCGCCGCTGGCGTCCCCCGCCGCGGACTGTACCGGAAAATAAACGCATTGTCGAAATCCGCCGCCCTGACAACTTCCTTCGTCGCCTCGTAATCCTCCTCGCTCTCTCCCGGAAATCCCACGATGATATCCGTCGTGATCGCCATCCCCTCGCGCGTCCCCCGCATCTTCCCGCAGATCTCCAGAAACCGCTCCGGACTGTAAGGCCGCTTCATCGCCTTCAACACCGCCGCACTCCCGCTCTGCAGCGGCAGATGCACATGCGGACACAACTTCGGCAACCTCCGGAACGCATCCACCAGATCATCCCGATACCCGATCGGATGCGGACTCGTAAAACGAATCCGCTCAATCCCCTCCACCCCGTGCACCCCCTCCAGCAGCTGCACAAACGGACTCAACCCGCCCACCACCGGAAACTCCTTCACCCCATAACGATTCACAATCTGCCCCAGCAGCGTCACCTCCCTCACCCCAGCCTCCGCCAGCCTCCTAACCTCCGCCACAATCTCCCCCATCGGCCGCGCCCGCTCCCCGCCCCTCGTGTACGGCACAATGCAGAAGCTGCACTTCATGTTGCACCCCTGCATGATACTAACAAACGCCGTCGCCTGCCGCTCCTCCACCACCTGGTCCCGAATCGTATTCTGCGACCCCTCCTCCTCACCCACATCCACAATACTGTACCGCTCGTCATCCATCCGCCGCTCCAACCGCCGCTGCAGCAACCCGTCCACGTGCTCCACCACCCGGTGATACTTCTGCGTCCCCGCCACAAGATCCAGATGCGGCACCCGACTCAGCAGTTCCTCCCCCCGACTCTGCGCCATGCACCCCAGAAACCCGTACACCACATGCGGCTTCACACGCCTCAACCTCCCCAGCATCCCCATCTTCCCCAACGCCTTCTGCTCCGCCTGATCCCGCACCGAACACGTGTTGATCAGAATCACATCCGCCTCCCCCTCGTCCTCCGTCAGCACATATCCCCCTCGCTCCAGAAACATCTGCGCCACCTGCTCGGAGTCGCGCTCGTTCATCTGACAGCCGTACGTGCGTATATGGACATGGTGCATGCGTCTCAATTCCCGCCAACCAGCGGAAAATATCTCCCCCGCTCTACCCGCCTCCCCCGCCCTCCGCAAACTCGGATTTTCTCCCGCAGATCCCCGTTGCATCCCGCCAAATCCTCGCTCAGAATCGCCCACACCAACCCCGCGGGTGTAGTTCAATGGTAGAACACGAGCTTCCCAAGCTTGATACGTCAGTTCGATTCTGATCACCCGCTCCACTTCACTCCCCAAGCCACAAACGGGGACCAAGTGAGCACAAAGGCGAGAACACGACCGGCCCATCCGTGAAATCCGTGGCCCTCAAGCCCCTCTCCGAACCAGCCCCATGGTAGGGCTGAACTCCCGCTCGGCCCCTCTCCCAACTAGCCCCTCCCCACAAGCCAGCCTCTCGCCACAAGACCATCTCAAATCCCCACCGCCCGCCGAAGGCCCTGTACTTCAGAAGCCTGCTGCCGCTTCCCCGGCGCCAGCCCTCTGGCCCGGCCCCATTCAAGCATCCCTCCGAACCAGCCCCTCCGCCCTCTCCGAACAAGCCTTTCTCACTTCTCACTTCTCACTTCTTCCCCCGCCTTTCCACCCTTGCCCTCCGCCGCCCCTGCACCGTCTGCTCCCGCGGCATGCACTACTTCATCACCGGCACCAGCACCGACGCAGGCAAAACCTACGTCACCTGCCTCCTCCTCCGCGCCCTCACCGCTCAAGGCACCCGCGCCGTCGGCTTCAAACCAGTCACCTGCGGCGGCCGCGAAGACGCCATCGCCCTCCGCGACGCCGGCACCCCAGGCCCCGACCTCGACCTCATCAACCCGGTCGCCTACCGCCAGCCCCTCGCACCCATGGCCGCCGCCCTCCTCGAAAACCGACCATTCGACGACGCCCCCATCCTCGCCGCGTGGGCCGAACTCACCGCCCAATACGACCGCGTCCTCGTCGAAGGCGCCGGCGGCTGGGAAGTCCCTCTCTCCAAGGGCCGCACCATCGCCGACCTCGCCGCCCTCCTCAACCTCCCCGTCATCGTCGTCGCCGACAACCGCCTCGGCTCCCTCAACCACACCATCCTCACCGTCCGCGCCATCCAGCACCGCGGCCTCTCCTGCGCAGGCATCATCCTAAACCACC
>CANHUG010000228.1 GCA_947462995.1 Verrucomicrobiales bacterium
CAGTTGCGCCTGCGTCATCGCCCACGCCTGCGGCGCTGACCGCCAGCCCGACACCGGACTCCACGCATCATGCTCCACCCTCGCCAATTGCGTCGCCACACACAACCCAACCCCAGCCCGCCTCATCTCCGGCAGCGTCACCGTCCCCCGACCCCGCCCGGCCTTGTCCCGCAAATGCGCCTCCGTCTTCCGCACTTCCTCTAGCGGCAACCTAAGGTCCCGGTTCCACTCCACCGCGTTCAACGCAAGGTCGAGATGCACATCGAATATCAATGGTGACTTCATGACTCAAAGCGACGCATTCACCAGCAGCGTGAACCCCAGCCCGGCAAGCCCGATGATCGTCTCCGTCACCGTCCACGTCCTCAATGTCTGCCCCACCGTCAACCCAAGGCTCTCCTTCACTATCCAGAACCCGCCGTCATTCAGATGCGACAGAAACAACGACCCGCAACCGATCGAAATCACTAGCAACTCCCGGTTCATCTCCGGATGAATCGCCAGCAGCGGCCCCATCACCCCAGCCGCCGCCGTGATCGCCACCGTCGATGACCCCGTCGCTACCCGAATGAACGCCGCCACCAGCCACGCATACAGCAACGGCGGCAAATGCATCCCCGCCGCCGCCGCCCCCATCGCATCCGCCACCTTCGCCTCCCGCAACACCCTCGCAAACCCGCCGCCAGCACCGATCACCAGCACCGACATCCCCACACTAGCCACACTCGTCTCCGTAAACTTCAGGATCTCCACCCGGCTGAACCCGCACGCCCGCTGGAACAAAAACCCCGCTGCCACCACCGCCAGCGCCAGCGCAAACACCGGATGCCCCACCGCCGTCAGAAACCCGAACACCGCCGGATACCCGTGCCCCCACAACTCCGCTCCAGTCGCCAGCAGCATCAGCACCACCGGCAGGCAGATCACAAACAACGTCACCCCGAACCCCGGCTTCGGCCGTCCCTCCACCCGCTCCACCGCCAGCACCGGTGCCGCCGCCGTCACCCGCTTCACCGCCAATCTCGCAAACAACGGCCCAGCCACCGCCGCCGTCGGCATCCCAATCAGAAACCCCCAACCCAGTACCGCCCCGGTATTCGCCCCCAGCGCCGCAATCGCCGTCACCGGCCCAGGATGCGGCGGCATCAACCCGTGCATCACCGACAAAAACGCCAGCAGCGGAATCGCCAGCATCAGAAACGGTCGCTTCGTCTCCCGCGACAAGGTCGCAATCACCGGCAGCAACAACAGCAACCCCACCGCAAACCACGTCACCAACCCCACACTCACCGCCAGCGCCGCCACACACCACCCCACACGCTTCGGCCCGAAAAACGCACTGAACCGCGCCGCCAGCACTTCCGCCGCCCCGGACTCCGACAACAGTTTCCCCAGCATCGCCCCCAACCCGATCACCGCCGCAATCCCTCCCACCGTCGCCCCCAACCCATCCTGAAAATGCTTCAGCGTCGCCAGCGGCCCGAACCCCACCCCGCAACCCACCACCAATGCCGCCGCCAGCAGCGCGATGAACGCATTCCACTGCCGCCACGTCACCAGAAAAACCAGCAGCACGACAGCAGCACCAGCAAGCAAAAGCAGACTCGAGGGACCCATGGGCCGCGACCATGCGGCGAAACGCCCGCCCCTGTCAGCAATTATATTCCTCCGCATTCACTGCCCCCCACCCCTCGCACCCGATACTATGAGCCCGATTTCACGCTTTAATCCCCCATCCACCCGTACCTCTAGGCCCGTTCTCCCCCTCCCATCCAGCCCCGCATGAGTCTCCTTGATCGTCTCTACCGCAGATCCTCCTTCGCTCGCCGCCAGTCTGACCGCATCGATTCCCTCAAAGACCAGCGCGCCACACTCAAAGCCTCGCTCCACGAAGCCCGGCAATCCATCCGCTCCCTCACCGCCCGCACCGGTTACCCGCCCGAACCCGATCCCACCCACACCGGCGAAATGTCCGCCGCCCTCGCCGCCCTCCTCGCCTCCGATCCCGTCACCCGCGCCATCCCCGGCATCGGCGCCATCGCCCCCCGCGTCCGCATGCCCGTCGCCCCGCGCGACATCATGCTGGTCAAATCCTCCGCCCAACACTACCTCGCCACCGGCTTTTCCGCCCTCGACTCCATCCTGCGCTGTCTCCCGGAACTCAAGGACCTTCCCTACCCTCGCATCCTCGACTTCGGCTGCGGCTACGGTCGCGTCCTCCGCATCCTCCGCGCCACATGGCCCCTCGCCCCCATCACCGCCGCTGACCTCGAACCAGATGGCCTCGCCTTCTGCATGGAACACTTCGACATCTCCGGCTTCCGTTCCCAGATCTCCCCAGTCGCCATCCCCCTCGCCCATTCCTTTGACCTCATCTGGGTCGGCTCCCTCGTCACCCACCTCGACGCCCCCAAAATCTCCGGCTTCCTCAACCTCTTCTCATCCCTCCTCGCCCAAGGCGGCCACGTCGTCTTCACCTCCCACGGCGACCACATGATCGATCGGCTCCAGTCCGGCACCTGCCACTACGATCTCACCCCGGAAAAATCCGCCTCCCTCCTCTCCAGCTACGCCTCCTCCGGCTTCGGCTACGAAGACTACCCGAATCGCTCCGGCTACGGGGTCTCCGCCACCTCAGAGTCATGGATGCGCCAGACCATCGCCTCCATCCCCTCGCTCCGCTTCCGCGCATGGCTCCCACACCACTGGGATAATCACCAGGACGTCTGGTGCTGCTCACGGCAGTAACCACTCGCCCACCGCCGCCCAGTCGCCGCCCGGCTCGTCCCGGAAATGCCACGCCCGCCACCCGGCCGCGCGCGCCGGCACCACGTCGTTGTCCTCACGGTCCCCCACCATCACCACCTCCCCCGGCGCAATCCCACCTCGCCCCAGCGCCTCACTCAATCTCCCGAACACCGCCGCCGACGGCTTCGAATACCCATGGTCCCCGGACCAGAAACAATACGCCGCCTCGAACCACTCCATCCGCAACCCAGCCCACGCCAACTCCCGCCGCGTATACCTCTGCCCGTTCGACGCAATCCCCAACACCACCCCCGCTTCCCGCAACCGCCCCAGCACCTCACCCGCCCCCGGCATCAACTCCACCGTGCGCTCCAGCCGCGCATGCCCAAACAAAAAATCATCCAATTCCCCCGCCGTCAGCTCCCCCAGTCTCGGCGCCACCGCCACCACCACCGACTCCCACTCAACCTCTGGCCACCGCTCCCCCCCCGCCCGCCGCGCCTCATTCCGCTCCTCCGTCTCCCGCGCACACGCCTCACCAAACCACGCCAGCGTCCCCCCCGGCTCCATCCCATACCCACGCCACAACGCCACCCACCGCTCCTCCGCATCCTCCGGCCCAGCCCCCACCCGCAGCAGGGTGTGATACACATCACAAATCACCGCACGCACCGTCTCCACACTCACGGGGTCATCTTCTTGAAAACATACCGGCCGTCACGCTGCCCCACCAGCGGCGGCACCCGCTCGCTCTCAAATAAATCATACCCCTCCTTCAGATTCGTCCAGAATCCATGCCACTCGCCCCCAGCCTCCTTCGCCAATCGCTCCGCAGTCATCCGAAACGGAAACGCCTGCACCTGAAACTCATCCTGCTTCCCCTTCAACGCAGCCTCCGCCAGCAGATAAATCATCTCAATCTGCGCGTCCGTCATCGCATAACACCCAATCGAAACGTCCGACCCGTGCACCATCAGCGCACTCCCAGTCCGCCCCAGCGCCCGGTCATATCCGTTCGGATAACCGAGATTGAACGCCAGATGAAACTTCGACTGCGGATTCATCTGCTTCGCCCCTACAAAATAAAATCCCTCCGGTGCCACCCCGTCCCCCTGCTTCAGCTTCGGCCCCAATCGCCCACCCCCCCACGTCGCCACACGGTACACCGCAAACCTCCGGTACCGCCCCCCAATCTCATCCCGCAACCACACCTCCAACTCCTTCTCCTCCTTGAAAATCCGCATGAACACCGGTGCCCCAGGCTTGAACCCCTCCTTCTTCAACTCGTTCACCAGCACCGGCCACAACCGCTCCCGAATCTTCCCGATCCGCTCGTTCTGCGGGGTCCCCCGCGCCCGCGCCATCCTCACATAAAGAAACAGCACCAGCAGCAGAAATCCAAAAACCAGTAGCTTGCCCCGCATCATCCACCACCTCTCCCCCCAGCACCAGCATCCCTCAAGAGCACATCCGCTCCCCAAGCCCCATTTTCATGCTGGCACCATCCCCCCAATCGCGCCACTTCACTCCATGCACTGGAAAATCCTCGCCGTCGGCCGCCCCGCACTCCCATGGGCCAGAGACGGCATCGCCGATTACACCACCCGCTTCACTCGCATGGGCCAACTCGAAATCGAATACGTCCGCGACGGCCCCCGCGACAAAGTCGAAGAACGTCTCCTCCGCGCCTCCGAAGGCTGTCTCCGCATCGCCATGGACGAACGCGGCCGCTCCTTCACCACCACCGCCCTCCGCGAAAGCGTCGACCGCTGGGAAATGGCCGGCACCAAACGCATCGCCCTCCTCATCGGCGGCTCAGACGGCCACAGCCCTGCCCTCCGCTCCGCCTCTCAGGAAATCTGGGCCCTCAGCCCGCTCACCCTCCAGCACGAACTCGCTCTCGTCGTCCTCCTCGAACAAATCTACCGGGTCTACTCCATCAAACGCGGCGAACCCTACCACCGCTGACATCCCCACGCATCCCTCACTTCCCAGCCGCGTCCTCCGCAATCTTCCGGTCGTCCTCTGACAACTTGTCCAGCGCCAGCGTGAAGGTCGTCCCATCCGCCTTCTTGAACTTCCCGTTCCCCCCCTGCACCGATACCAACGCCGCACTCAAAGTCCGCCCATCCGCCGCAGCCCACGTCCGCATCGGCAACAACACCCCCGACTTCACAGGCTTCGCCCCAGCAACTGGCCCCAGCGACGATCCCGCCGCCGCAGGCTTCTCCCCCTTCTCCGCCAACGACCCGCCAGCCGCAGCCGAACTCCCACTCGCGCTGCCCGCCGCCACATCCTTCAACGCCTTCTTCACCGCCTTCTCAAAACCAGCATCCGTCGGCCTTCCCTCAAAAATCCGCACCCCACTCGTGTTGAACACCATCGCCCGCGGAATCGTATTCTCACTCGTCGGCCCACCACCACCAGTCGTCACCGGAAACGGAATCTTCAACTTCTTCACCATCGCCTTGATCTCCTCATCAGGCGCTTCCTGCGAGTGCAATCCCACCACCTGCAGCCCCTTCCCGTCATAACGCTTACTCAATGCCACCATGTGAGGCATCGCAGCAATGCAAGGCCCGCAATGCACCCCCCACATCTCCAGCACCACCACCTTGCCCTGCACCGAATCCTTCGAAATCTCCCCATTCGCCACCACCGTCCCAAACTGATACTGTTCCAGCGTCGGCCCCGCCGCCGCCTCACCTTTCTCCGCCGCCCCATCAGCCGCCCTCACCGTCATCCCAATCCCACTAAAACCAACCAGAGCACAAAAAAGAAAATGTTTCATACCGATCATCAGTTCAACGTTTCACGCTAGTTCTGTCGATATTCTCGCACACCCCTCCCTCACACGCAACCGATACACCACCCTGGTTTCCACTAAGGAATTCCCTTAGTCCGCCACCACACTGCCCCCATTCCCTCGGCGGAATCAAATTTCCCACCTCTCCGGCAGGATCACCTCTCCTACTTCTTCGGCGGAATCGCCCCAACCCGGTCTTTCAATTCCTTCCCAGGCCGAAACTTCACCACACATCGCGCCGGAATCGGCACATCCTTCTCAGGATCATTCGGATTCCGCCCAACCTTCGCCTTCGCCACCCGTATCTCAAATGTCCCGAAATTCCGCAGCACCACCTCATGCTGCTGCGAAAGATGCTGCGTGACGTTGTCCAGAAACAATTGCAGCACATCAAATACCTGATGCTGCGTCAATCCGCTCTGGTCTGCTATCTGGACAACAAGGTCCCTTTTCGTGATGGTCTCCATTCCGTTGATTCAGTTATGCATTAAGCAGATTCTAGGCAATCCGCGAGCCCGGGTGTGGCACGAACTACGTCCGCCAGCAAAAGAAAGTGTCAGTAACTTTGCACTTTACCACGTTTTTCTGTGTGAACCAGCCGCCTAGCCCCAACTTCCCCGCCTCAAATCATCCCCATGGACCCGCCCACCCCCTTCATCAACGAATCCTTCTCCGCCCGCGAAATCCCCCCACACCTCATGGACGCTCTCTGGTCCATGGGCTGGCGCCACTTCGGTCCCGACTTCTTCCGATACTCCATCACCCTCTCCAACCCCGACGCCCCGGACCTCATCCAACCGCTCCGACTC
>CANHUG010000229.1 GCA_947462995.1 Verrucomicrobiales bacterium
GCTCGCCTCCCAGAACCCGCGCCGTCTCGAAGCCGAAGCCGTCCGCGACAACGCCCTCGCCATCGCCGGGCTCCTCGACCTCTCCCCCGGCGGGCCTCCCGTCAAACCCTATCAACCCGCAGACTACTACGCCGGGCTCCAGTTCCCCGACCGCGACTACTCCCCGGACAAGGGCCCAGACCAGTACCGCCGCGGCATCTACTCGCACTGGCAGCGCACGTTCCTCCACCCCATGCTCGCTAACTTCGACGCCCCCTCGCGCGAGGACTGCGTCGCCCTCCGCACCGCCTCCA
Source organism: Verrucomicrobiales bacterium (assembly GCA_947462995.1). Lineage (GTDB taxonomy): Bacteria > Verrucomicrobiota > Verrucomicrobiia > Verrucomicrobiales > V1-33 > V1-33. The sequence goes on from CANHUG010000229.1 coordinate 294, forward strand.
ACACGCCCCAACAGGCCCTCACGCTCCTCAACGACCCTTCCTTCGTCGAAGCCGCCCGCGTCTGGGCCTCCCGTCTCCTCCCCGCCGCCAATAACGACGCCGACCGCATCCTCCGCGCCTTCTCCGAATCCCTCGGCCGTCCCCCAGGCCCGGAAGAACTCCGCGGGCTCCTCGACTTCCTCAACGCCGCACGCAAAGCTTACGCCGAACGCCCCGAAGACATCCCCCGTCTCCTCGCCATCGGCAACTCCCCGCCCCCCAAAGACGCCTCCCCGGAACTCGCCGCATGGACTTCCCTCTGCCGCGTCATCCTCAATCTCCACGAAACCATCACCCGGTACTAACAATCCCCCGGCCATGTTCTTCTCCCATCCGTCCCCCGAATCCATCGCCCGCCGCTCGTTCCTCCGCCAAAGCGGTCTCGGCCTCGGCGCGCTCGCCCTCAATCTCCTCGATTCCCCCGCCCGCGCCTCCACCCTCCCGCACTATCAACCAAAAATCCGCCGCGTCATCCACCTCTGCATGGCCGGCGGTCCCTCACAGTTCGAAAGCTTCGACTGGAAACCGGAACTCAAACGTCTCCACGGCCAACCCTTCCCCGAAAGTTTCACCAAGGGCCAGCAGCTCGCCCAGCTCCAAAACACGGTCCTCAAAGCCCGCGGCGCTTTCACCGACTTCAAAAAATACGGCCAGAGCGGTCAGGAGATCTCCTCGCTCTTCCCCCACACCGCAGGCATCGCCGACGACCTCTGCATCATTCGCAGCATGGTCACCGAACAGATCAATCACGACCCCGCTCAGGCCTTCATGAACAGCGGCTCCATCCTCAAGGGCCGCCCTAGCATGGGCTCATGGCTCCTCTACGGTCTCGGCTCGGAATCCCAGAATCTCCCCGGCTTCATCGTCCTCATGTCCCAGGCCAAGGGCTACAACGGTGCCCAGCCCGTCTCCGCCAGACAATGGAGCGCCGGCTTCCTTCCTAGCAAATACCAGGGCATCCTCTTCCAGTCCCGCGGCGACGCCGTCCACTACGTCGGCAACCCGGACGGGGTCTGCCAGAGCACCCAGCGGCTCGTCGTCGACGAAATCAACCGGCTCAATCTCATCGCGGCCAACGACCACCTCGACCCGGAAGCCGCCACCCGCATCGCTCAGTACGAGCTCGCCTTCCGCATGCAGTCCAGTGTCCCGGAACTCACCGACTTCCGCGACGAACCCCAGCACGTCCTCGACCTCTACGGCGTCAAGGAACCCGGCGACGGCTCCTTCGCAGGCAATTGCCTCCTCGCCCGCCGTCTCGCCGAACGCGGGGTCCGCTTCATCCAGCTCTACCACCGCGCATGGGACCACCACGGCAACATCGAGGAATCCATGCCCAAGGCCGCCCTCGACACCGACAAGGCCTGCGCCGCTCTCGTCAAAGACCTCAAGGAACGCGGCATGCTCGACGACACGCTCGTCATCTGGGGCGGCGAATTCGGCCGCACCCCCATGGGCCAGGGCTCCGGCCGCGACCACCACATCAACTCGTTCTCCATGTGGCTCGCCGGCGGCGGCATCAAACCAGGCATCACATGGGGCGCCACCGACGAACTCGGCTACCGCTCAGTCCTCGACGTCGTCTCCATGCACGACCTCCACGCCACCATGCTCCACCTCGCAGGCATCGATCACTCCCGCTTCTCCGTCAAATTCCAGGGCCTCGACGCCCGCCTCACCGGGGTCGACCCCTGCAAACCCATCAAAGGCATCCTCGCCTGATGCCGCTCCCTCCTCTCCGCTCCTCTTTTCCGCATTTCTGTCTGTGACCAACTCCGCAGCCATGCGTCTCCAGTCCCAAATGCCCTCATGCTGCACCCGGATGCCTCTCCCCCTGCGGACTGGGACCGCCTCGTCGCCCTCGTCCGCAACGGCAGCGAATCCGCAGCACGCTCGCTCGTCGAGGCCCTCTACCCGCACGTCATCCGCATCGTCCGCTCCCACCTCCCACGCGCCACCGACGAACAGGACGTCGCTCAGGATGTCTTCCTCAAGGTCTTCACCCGCATCAACTCGTTCCGCGCCGACCAGCCGTTCCACCACTGGGTCGCACGCATCACCGTCAATACCTGCGTCGATCGTCTCCGGCGTCAGAAAGTCCGCCCCGAAATCCGCTTCGCCGACCTCACCGAAGACGAAGCCGAATTCCTCGAAAACTCTGTCGCCAACCCCGAACATTCCGCGGATCCCGCAGCCTCAGACGGCCGCGAGGTCGTCGATAAGCTCCTCGACACGCTCAACCCAACCGAACAAACTGTCCTCCGTCTCCTCGACCTCGAACAGAAATCCGTCCGCGAAATCTCCGACCTCACCGGCTGGGGCATCAGCAAGGTCAAAGTAACCGCCATGCGCGCCCGCCGAAAGCTCAACGAAACCCTCCAGCGCCTCGAATCCGGCCTCAAATCATGAACGCTCCCCTCCCTCCCTCCCCATGGGACCAACTCGCCGCCGCTCGCCGCCGCGCCGACGCCAATTCCCCCATCCCCCTCGACGAACCGCTCCCTCCCGGCTTCGCCACCCGCACCGTCGCCCGCTGGGCCGCCCAACGCCGCGAAGACCCCGTCCGCTTCTGGTCCATCTGGTCTCTCCGCGCCGCACTCACCTCCCTCGCCGCAGTCGGCCTCGTCCTCCTCTTCTCCCCCAACCCGCCCGCCGATTCCCCGCCCCTCCTCAACGCCCCCTCCCTCGGCATCCCTTCCCTCTGATCCCCATGCTCTCCCCGGCGGTCCAGCGCTCACTTCCGCTCGTCCTCAGCCTCTCGACGCTCTTCGCCGCAGGCCTCGCCCTCGGCTACCGTCTCGGCTCGACGCGCCAACCCGCCCCGCCCACCACCACCCGCCAGGAATCCTCCCACTCCGCCGACGAATGGGCCTCCCACGCCAGTCTCGCCCTCGAACGCGATCTCTCCCTCTCCCCCTCCCAATCCTCTCTCGTCCGCTCCCACCTCACCACGGTCTCCCGCGGCATCTTCCTCGAACGCGACCGCGCCCTCTTCCAGATTCATCTTCGCTTACTGGAAGCCCATGATATTCTCTCCAAAGACCTCACGCTCGCCGACTCCCAACGCTCCCGCCTGAAAGCCAGCCGCGAAAAACTCCGCGCCCTCATCACCGAGAAATTCGCCCCGCTCCTCAAAGATCTCCCGGACGCCTCGCCCCTCCTCAAATCAGACAACGTCTGAATACCCCCCTCCCCGCCGTGTCCTCCACCCACCTCATCGCCGCAGGTAGTCTCGTCGCCGCCCTCGCCGCCGCCGCCGCATGGTACGCCATCAGCCCCTCCAACACGGCCAAACCCGACTCCGCCTCCCAACCCGCCAAGCCCCAGCGCCCGCTCCGCTCGCGCTCAGCCTCCTCCCGCCCCATCACCGCCCCGCCCCTCGCCGACACCAGCACCAACGAGGCCACAGCCTCCCCCAACCGCTCGGCTGCCTCCACTCTCCTCCCCAACCCCACCGGTAACCCCGCCAACCCCTCCCCAACCGACGCCCCGGCCCTCTCCCACGACGACCTCGTCGCCCGCGCCGCACGCATCGAACAGGAAACCAATCACGACCTCCGCCGTCTCGTCTCCCTCCTCAATCTCACCGACGCCCAGCAGGACCAGGTCTTCAACGCCCTCGCCTCCCGCTCGCCTCACTGGGTCCCCGGCATGGCCACCGCCGGTGCCGTCTCCTCCCCAACCGCCGGCTCCTCATCTTCTTCCTCCGACCCCGCCACATCCACGGCACCTTCCACCGCCTCCGGCACCACTCCCTCGACCTCCACCGCAGACTCCGCCACCTCCCCGGCCCCCGCGGAATCCGACGCCCTCTCCTCCATCCTCCCCTTCCTCACCCCGGAACAACAGGAAGCCCTCCTCGCCGACGAAATGGACAAATCCGCATGGTGGGAAGAAATCATCCCCCAACTCCTCCCGGACGAATCCCTCCCCACCATCGAAGGCTCCACACCCACCACCCCGGATTCCCCCGAAACCAAGGAATTCTCCGGCCCAGATACCCTCGAGTAACGCGGGCCCGACAGGCAGTGTCTGAGAAATCCCTCCAATCAGCACGCGCCACCCTATCAAGCCCGTCCCGGCCTCGTCGCTGCCGCAGTCCCTTCCCAAGCTAGGAACCGACACCTCACCTCGGCCTCTCCGTACTCGCGCCTCCCAAAAAGCCCTCCGAACAAGCCAGCCGAAGGCTCTGGACTGCTGGGAGAATCACAGCTTTTTCTGCGCACGGAGTGCGCCTGCCAGCTCCTCCACACACCCCCTCCCACCCCAAAAAACATCCGCCGCCCCTGGGGAGGGACGGCGGATCACTCATGGATTGGTGGAGGCGACGGGAATTGAACCCGTGTCCTGATACCCTTCCGCGTAGGTTTCTACATGCTTAGCCAGCGATTTGATTTAAGGTTAAGGACTTCCGCCGACAGAATTCCTCTCCCCGGTCACCCTGTTGAATCTCGTCTCCTCGCCCGGATGCCCGGCTCAGAAACCAGCCTGTTGGTAGTCGGCCTTCGCAGTAACAGACATTCTGCGTCGACCGTCGCTGTCAATTAAGCAGCGAGAGCAAGCTCGTTAGAGTTCGCATTTGTTTGTTTTGATCCGGATTGTTAACGCGGCCAACGAATCATCCGCGGCATGCTGCCCGCGCTTCCGATTACCAGTCGAAACCGGTGCGCCCCCATGACAGTAGTGACAAACCATCACGCCATCCCCCGCCTTTGCAAGGCCTCATTTGCCCATTCGCTCCCCCCCGCCCTTCGCGCCTTCCCATCAACCCCTCTCCCCACAAGCCTTTCCCACTTCTCACTTCCCCCCCCTTCTCCCCACAAGCCTTTCCCACTTCTCACTTCTCACTTCTCACTTCCCCGCTCTCCCCACAAGCCTTTCTCACTTCTCACTTCTCACTTCCCCTCACCGCCCCCGCCGCCGCATCAGAATCAATGCCGCCGCCGCAGCCACCGAACTCCACACCGGCTCAGGCACCGGCATCGGCGGCGTCGCCATGTTGTCCGGACGCACCGGATGAAACAACGGCCCCGCAGGCAACGCCGGATCACTGTCCGGTGCCCGCCACTCCGTCACCGGCACCGCCGTCGGCACCACCCCAGCCGCGTCCGGAGTCTCAAGAGCCAGCACTAAAATCAACGGAATCATCGCCACAGGATACAATCAGAATCAGAAATCACCGGAATATATGCGCCGCTCACCGCATCTGTCCACCGACTCATTCGTCACGAACATTCGAAACGCCCTCAGCACTCCACCACGTTCACCGCCAACCCGCCTCGCGAGGTCTCCTTGTACTTCGTCTTCATGTCCCGCCCCGTCGCCAGCATCGTCCGGATCGCCTTATCAAGGGACACAAAATGCCGCCCGTCCCCGCGCAACGCCATCCGCGCCGCATTGATCGCCTTCACCGACCCCATCGCATTCCGCTCAATGCACGGAATCTGCACCAGCCCGCCAACCGGGTCACACGTCAGCCCCAGATTGTGCTCCATCCCGATCTCCGCCGCATTCTCCACCTGCTCCGGCGTCCCGCCCAGATACTCTGTCAACCCCGCCGCCGCCATCGAACACGCCACCCCAACCTCCCCCTGACACCCCACATCAGCCCCGCTGATGCTCGCATTCTTCTTGTACAGCGCCCCGATCGCCGCCGACGTCAGCAGAAACCGGTGCACCCCATCCGCCCACGGCGAATGCGTGAACCGCATCGCATAATGCAGCACCGCCGGAATAATCCCCGCCGCACCGTTCGTCGGCGCAGTCACCACCCGCCCCCCGGCCGCATTCTCCTCATTCACCGCCAGCGCATAAAGATTCACCCAGTCCAGCACCGTCAGCGGATCCCTCAAGCTCGCCTCAGGCTGCTGCCGCAACTGCTCATGCCACTGCTTCGCCCTCCGCCGCACCTTCAACCCACCCGGCAACTCCCCATCCACCGCACAACCCCGCGCCACACAATCCTGCATCGCCCGCCAGATCGCCTCCA